>VGZY01000023.1 GCA_016872355.1 SAR202 cluster bacterium
CTTCGAAACATGCCTGACGGCGGATGCCGGGGCTAAAAATTCGCCCGAACATGACATCAATTTGAAGAGGCTCGTCCAAAACCCTCTCCTCCCGAGGTAACGCAAAGGTCTCCCGAGGGAGAGGCCTTTGCGGCTCTGCGCAAAGGGTGAGGGCTACGGCTGTTCCGTCCTCCTCACAAACCGGGCACATCGGTTACACATAGCCCAACCACCCTCGTTGCCACCTCCCCATCGGCAAGCGCCACATCCGCAACCGCACCCACAGCACCGACCACGTCGCCATCTGCTTCTTCAACGCGGGCTCGCTTCCCGACCCGGAAGGCGTCCTCCACGCCGCCGGCGCGTCGCTGCGCTACATCATGCTGCAGTCGTGGGGCGCAAAGGAGCAGGCGACGGTGCGGCGGTATGTGATGCCGCGGTGGTAGGGACTAATTAGGCAAGGATATGATATACGCCGATGTCCGTTGGCAGGGAGAGAGGAGGGGTCATCTGCTGCAACACGGGCGCTAATACCCCTACCTCACCACCCTGTACCTGAGGTGTGTCCTTGCGCCCGTGACCTCAACCACCGCCAGCCTCTCCAGGCGTATCTCCGCCGCCAGCCCATCGAACATTCGCAGGCCGCCGCCGAGTAGCACGGGCATGACGTCGATGTGCAGCTCGTCCGCGAGGCGTGCCAGCAGCGCCTGCCGCGCCACGCTCGCGCCGGCGATGATCGTCACGTCCTTGTCCCCAGCCGCCGCCTTCGCCTGCCGGACCGCGCTCTCGATCCCGTCCGTCACGAACGTGAACGACAGATCCCCCGTCGTGCGCGGCAACGGGCTGGGCGGCTTGTGCGTGAGGACGAATATCGGCGCCTGGTATTCGTAGTTGTCGTTGTACCACTCCGGGTGCGGCGACATCCCGAACGTGTTCCGGCCCATGACCGCCGCGCCGGTATTTCGGATGGACTCCTTCATGGGCTCGCTCGCCTGCAGCATTTCGAAGTCCGTGTACAGAGCATCCACGCTCCCGTTGCGGTCGTTGATGTACCCGTCGACCGACATCGTCGTCCCGAGGACTACCTTTCCCATGCTACCTCCCAGGTGAGTGTATTCCGTCCCCTACACGTAATTGCCCCTGTCCACTTCCTCTCCGGCAAGGAACACCTCCCGCACCTTGCTGAGGTCGCGAATGTCCTTCGAAGGGTCGCCGTCGACGACGATCATGTCCGCCAGCTTGCCCGGCTTCAGCGTGCCCAGCCTGTCGTCTATCCAGCAGGAGCGCGCGGAGTCGCTCGTCGAGGCGACTATCGCCTCCATCGGCGTCATCCCGGCGTCCACGTAGGAGTCCGGCTCGAGCTGGAAAGACCCCATCGGGTAGCTGGACCACGACGAGTCGGAGCCGGCCACCATGCGCACACCGGCCTGGCGCATCTTCGCGAAGTGCTCCTTCTTGATGTTGTGGTTCCGCCACCCCTCCTGCCGCTCCGCCTCCTGCGCCGGGGTGAGACGGCCCGCCGCCGCCTTCTCGTCCATTATCCAGAGCTTGTTGCGGCCCTGGTGCATCGTGGGGTTCACAAATACGCCCTGCCGTGCTATTCGCTCAGATATCTCAGGCCTGTACTTCCAGGCGCCGTCCGCCTCGCGGTGATACGCGTGGATGATCGTATCCACGCCGCCCTCGAGCGCGTTGACCATGCCCTGCGACGCCGCGCAGTGGGCCGCCACATGCTTGCCGAACTTGTGCGCCTCCTCCACAATCGCCCGGATCTCCTCCATGTTGAAAGAGGGCCGCGTTGGGAGCGACGTCCCCGTGCTCCCGCCCGTCGCCGTGATCTTGATAAAGTCGACTCCCTCCTTAACAAGCTGCCGCACCGCGGCGCGGCATTCGTCCACCCCAGTCGCCTCGGTGCCAAAGTAGCCCAGGTGCCCGCCGATGATCGCGATGGGCCTGCCGGCCAGCACCATGCGCGGCCCCACGGTGACGCCCATCTCCACCGCCTTGCGGAGCATCAGCGTCGTCTGGTTCTTCGCGCCGCAGTCGCGCACGGTCGTCACGCCGGAATAGAGGTGCACTCGCGCGTTCTTTGCCGATTGCAGGGTCAGCACCTCGTCGGACAGCGTGTTGAGCTGGTCGCCCGTGCGTCCGTCGCCGAAGCCGTTCAGGTGCACGTGACAGTCGATGAGGCCGGAGACCACCGTCTTGTCCTCGAAGACGTGTTCCTCCACCTGCGCGCCATCGGGAGCGGTGACCGACTCCCACGTCCCCACGGCGCGCACCCTGTCGCCCTCCAGCAGCACCGCGCCGCGCTCCAGGGGCGGCGCGCCCGTACCGTCGATAAGCCGGGCGGCCTTGATGAGCTTGAAGGCGACGTTTCGTGTGGACATCCGGGGCTCCTGTGCAACGCGTAATTATGGGTAAGCATGATACCCATGCTGCGAATGGCCCGCAATCTCGTCTCCGGCAACACGGTGCCGTATAATACGCCCACACGACCACACGAGTTACGATATTCGTCGATACCGGTGTCAACAGGCCCAGTTTCTTTGTGGAGGCGCTCGTGATGCTTCGCGATATCACCTCATTCCGAAGGATTGCCTCTCTTTTCGCACTCGCGGTCCTGGCCGCGACCGCCGTTGCTTGCGGCGCGCGCGAGGACCCATTCATCCAGAACCGCGGCCTGCCGACGCCCACTTCGCCACCCGTCGTCGGCGCCGTCAACACGCCGGGCGCGAACCAGCTCCTCGCAGAGTCTGTCGCTGTAGTGCGGCTAGCGCAGTGGAACGACAAGCGCGTCCAGTTCGAGAACGCCCTGGCCGGGTACATTATGGTCTGGGGTTACGACTACCGCGTCGATATCGTCAATGGGGAGCCCAACGACTACCAGGCGGGCCTTGCCGGCAACGTCGTGGACGTAGTGATGGAAGCGGACGAGAAGTGGGTCTCGGAAAACGGCGCGGCCGCGAAGGACCTGGGCCCCTTCTCCTCCGTGCAGAACGGCACCCGCATCGCCATGGTGTCCGGGATGGAGACCAGGTACGCGGACCGCGCCACGTTCCTTTCGAAGGTGTCCCCCAGCGAGGACAAGATCGTAGAAATCTCCGGCACTATCTCCGCCGGCCGCATCGGCATCAAGCCGGAGGTCGCCGCGATGGTTTACCTCAAGAACAACGAAGCCGAATGGACGCCGTGGGTGCCGGCCGAGATCGCCGGCAAGGTCAAGCAGGCGATGGCCGACGGCAAGACCAGCCTGGTGAACCGCATCTGCATTCCCAGCGGCGCGAACGGCGTGGGGACGGGCTCTGTTTCCAGCCTGTGTAACTAGCGGGCAATCGGCCCCAGGAAATCAGGTCCGCCGCGGGAGGCGGCGACCCGCTTTTGAGTGGCGGGGAAAGATGATCAAGGGACAGTCATTGACCAGCGCCGCAGCGCTCCTCACCCTTGCCGCAGCGGCCGCAATCGCGGTCGCCTGCGCCCCGAGATCGGACCCACTCGTCGTAAACCGCGGCCTGCCGACCCCCACATCGCCCCCCGTGGTCGGCGCCATTTCCACGCCCGGGGCGAACCAGCTCCTGGCTGAGGCCGTCGGCGTCGTCCGGCTCGCGCAGTGGGACGACAAGCGCATCCAGTTCGTGAACGCCCTTGCGGGGTATATCCTCGTGTGGGGGTATGACTACCGCGTGGACATCGTCACGGGTGAGCCGGCAGACTACCAGACCGGACTGGGCAGCAACACGGTGGACCTTGTGCTGGAGGCGGACGAGGAGTGGCTCTCCGGGAACAGCGCCACGGCGAAAGACCTGGGGGCGTTCTCGGCGGTGCAGAACGGAACGCGAATCGCGATCGTAAATGGGATGGAGACGCAATACGCGGACCTTACCGCGTTCCTGACGAAGGTCTCACCGCCGGAGGAGAAGATCGTCGAGCTTTCCAGCACCATTTCCGCCGGCCGAACGGGGATCAAGCCGGAGGTGGCGGCGATAATGTACCTAAAGTCCAACGAGAGCGAGTGGACGCAGTGGGTGACGCCGCAGGCCGTCGCAAAGGTGAAACAGGCAATCGAGGACGGCAAGACCAGCCTGGTGAATCGCATCTGCATACCGACCGGCGCGAACGGAGTAGGCACCGGCGGCGGCCAGTCAGGACTGTGCAACTAGGCGCGTCGGTACTACCAGCCTGAGTCCGGCGGGGGGACCTGCCGCTGGGCCGCGACGGACTCCTCGGAGCCCCGGTTCACGCGGCCGCCCGCCAGGAACACGTCCCTCACCTTCCACAGGTCGCGGATATCCTTCGTGGGATCGCCGTCGATGACCACCAGGTCCGCCTCCTTGCCCGCCTCCAGCGTGCCGGTGACTCCATCCACCCCAAGCGCCTGCGCCGCCCAGCCGGTGATCGACTGCACGCCCTGCGCCGCGGAGTAGCCGGACATCGTGAGGCACTCCGTCTCGTACGGAGTGTTGCCGAGCTGGTAGTCGCCCCAGGACGAGTCCGAGCCTGTAATGAGCCTCGCGCCCATCTCGATCATGCGGCCGCAGTCCTTTATGCGCACGTCAAAGTAGCGGCGGTCCTGGTCCAGCCTCGCCTGCTCGTCCGGGGTCATCGCTCCAAGCTGCGCCTTCTTGTTCAGCAGCGACCATATGCGCGCCCTGAAGACGTGGAGGGTGGGATTGACGACGGCCCCCGCCTTGACGATGCGCTCCACAACCTCAGGCCGGAACTTGTTTGTGCCGTCCGTCTCGTTGAAGACGCAATGGATGATCATGTCCACGTTCGCGTCAAGCGAGTTCACTATCCCCTGGGTGGAAAGGCAGTGCGTGGCGGTGAGCTTCCCGAACTTGTGCGCCTCGTCCGTGATGGCAAGCAGCTCGTCCACGTTGAATGAGGGGAGCAGCCTGAAGGAGGTCTTCGTGCTCCCGCCGGTGGCGGTGATCTTGATGTAGTCCGCGCCCTCTTTGATAAGCTGGCAGGTATACGCCCGCGCTTCGTTCGGTCCGGTAACCTCGCCGCCGAAGTAGCCCATGTGCCCGCCGATGATCGCCACGGCGCGGCCGCACAGCACCATGCGCGGCGCCTGCGTCACCCCGGCGTTCACGGAGTCGCGCAGGCGGAACATCGTCATGTTCTTCGGCCCGTTCTCGCGCAGCGTCGTTACGCCGGTGAACAGCGCCCGCCTGGTATTGCGGGCGGCCTGCAGCGTGAGCACTTCGTCGGGGTAAAAGGCCAGCTCGTCGCCGGGTCGGCCGTCGCCCCAGCCGTTGTTGTGGGTGTGGCAATCGATCATTCCGGGCATGAGGGTCATCCCGGGGTAATCGAGGACTTCGGCCTTCGCCCCATCGGGGGCAACGACATCCCGCTCGCGGCCGACTGCGACGAGTTTCGAGCCCTTGATGAGCGCCGCCCCGCGGTCGATCGAGGGGCCGCCGCGGCCGTCCACCAGCTTCCCGGCCCGAACCAGCGTGAATTGGGCTGCGTTGGTTGCCAAGAGCTCCTCCGGTAGCTACTTCGTGCGCTTGTCGCCGTTGCCGTCCGACTGCTTCGGCCCCGGAGCGTTGCCGTTCGCGCCCTTTGCATCATCGGCGCCGCCGGCCGACTCCGTCGTGGAGGCCTCAGGGGATGGCAGCGCACTCGGGTCGCCGGGGGCAGACGCGGCTTCGGAGCCCGTACCGGAGGCCGACCCACCCTCCGCCCCGGCCTTCGCCTTCGCTTTGGCGATGAGGTCCATAAAGTGGCCCTCTACGTCCAGCGAGGCCGGCAGGTACATCAAGCTGGCGCGCGCGCCGCTGTCCAGCCTGACTTCTACGTGCTGGTAGCCCAGGTATTTGCCGAACATGCCAGGTCGCGACTTCACTTCCTTGACGCGCTCCATGGGTATCTGGTACCTGCGCGTGCTCAGTATGCCGCCACGCTGGTAGATCATAAGCTCCGGCGTGAGCGCATAGGCAGTCCGCCGCCACTGGAAGAACTTTGGAACGAGGATCATTATCGAGACGACGGCGAACAGGACGGCGAAGACCTCGGGGTTGAACATGACCATTACGATCAGGATGACCAGGAGGGGCATGGAGGACCAGAGCCACGCATACTGGATCTGGGTAAGTACCACGGAGCCGGGAGGGAGATCGTCCCACTTCCCGGTGGGCTTGGCAGGGGTAACCATCGATCACCGCTTTCTATCTATGTCGTGCGCACAGTATACAGTGGTGAAGGTGTGGCTTCTACCGAATTACTCCACTGACAATAGCAGTGAGCCTGGCGTTCTCCTCGGCAAGGCGCGCTGCCTCCGCCTCGGTCTCCTGGAGGCGGTCGAGCAGCTTCATGACCACCTCTACGCCGGCAAGGTTAACGCCCAGGTCGTCCATCAGCTCGCGAATGCGGCGTACGCGCTCCACCTCGCGGCGCGAGTAGACACGCTGGTTTCCGGAAGTGCGCTGCGGCTCCAGCAGGCCTAGCCGCTCGTAGTACCTGAGAGTCTGGGTCTGCACGCCGAGGATACGGGCGGCCACGCTTATTACGAAGCATGGCTCGTCGTAGCCAAGTATCTCTTCTCTTTCACGGATCGTCATATCTCACCTCGAAGGTCTGCATCATCATTTGCTGTAGAGACGACCCTCCGGGGCGTCTCTACCTCTTGACGGAGCGGAGCTCCTTGAGCTTCCGGACCAGGTCCAGCTCCTCTTCGGTTAGTGTGCGCGGCATAGCGGGCCGAACGACGAAGTACATGTCACCCTTCGTTTCGGGCGCGCCCAGCTTCGGCATGCCCTTCCCGGAAAGCCTTATCCTCTGCCCGTTCTGGCTCTGCGGCGCAACCTTGAGGTGGATGCGGCCCGTGAGCGTTTGCACCTCTGTCTCGCAGCCCAGGATCACGTCCTCCATCGGCAGGTCGAGGTCCGCCGATAGATCATCGCCGGTCCGCGTGAAGCGCGCATGCGGCAGCACCTTCACCTTCAAGTTCACCTGCTGCCCGGCGGGGGTTACCTTGACGATAGACCCTGTATCAACCCCGGCAGGAATACTCACTTCCACTTTAGTCTCCCTCGGGCCGAGGGTTACCGTGAGCATCAGCTTCGTTCCGCTGAACGCCTCCTCCAGGGTGATCTCGACATTTGTTTCGGCGGGATCAACCTGCACCGGCCGCGTGCGGAACCTCCGGCCAGCCTGCGGGCCGTACCCGCCGAGGATGTCCGCGATGTCCGAGTACGGCGCGTTCCCGGATGCGCCGGGCCGCCGGACCCCGAACGGCGAGCCCGCAGCGCTGTAGGCGGACCGCTGGGCCTCGATCTCGTCGGCGTGCTTCCACTGCTCCCCGTACTTGTCGTACTTCTTCCGCTTCTCCGCGTCCGAGAGCACCTCGTAAGCCTCGTTCACTTTCTTGAACTTTGCCTCCGCATCCTTATCGTTCGGAGCGATGTCCGGATGGTACTTGCGGGCCAGCCGGCGGAACGCCGCGCGAATCTCTTTGTCGTCAGCGGTCCGGGGAACGCCAAGTTCCTCGTAGTAGTCAGCCATGTTTAACCCCTCTATACCTTAAGTGATTGCCTTAAAAAGGCTATCCAAAAGCGCAGCAGGTACGCTCCAGCGCCCAAGGGATGTCATGGCTCCGCAGTATATATACTTGGCCGAAAATTGGCTATGCCCGTGCCCGAAAGCCGTATTTCCGGCGCAGGCTATGCCATACAGACGACTATAGTTGTAGTATTTATTATAAGTCTCTTGACAAGCACGAAGTAGTAATACTAATAGATCTCTTGGATTAAGAATGCGGATGCAAGGTAACCCCGTCACCCGCATGACTCAAGAATCAGCACTGTGGAGGTAGAGACATGGTGATGCAGCGATTCGATCCGATCTCCGAGCTCCGGCGGATGGACGACACGATCAACCGCCTCTGGCGAGGTCGGCATACCGGCGAATTGAGCGACGGTGGAGAGGCCTGGGCCGTGCCGATGGACGTATATCAGGAGGGCGACAACATCGTAGTGAAGGCTTCTCTCCCGGGCGTAGAGCCTGAGAAGGTGCAGATCACGCTTGAGGACGGCATTATGACCCTCAAGGCCGAGACTGGGCAGGAGCAGGAGAGGCAGGAGGGAGGGTACCTGATGCGGGAGCGCCGCAGCGGCTCGTTCTACCGCGCGCTCAGGCTCCCGGACACGGTGGACACCGACAGGGCGGAAACGACCTATGAGAACGGCGTCCTGACGGTCCACTTACCCAAGCAGGAGTCCAAGAAGGCCAAAACGCTGCAGATCAACGCCAGGGGGCAGCGCACCTCGCCGAATATGACGAGCGGCAATTCCAAGGGCGGGGAATCGACGCGGTAAGTCCGCCGGCTCGGCCTCGTCCAGGGCCGAGCAATTGTAAATAGCAGCGCCCGCGGTTAGCGCGGTCAACGAGATGCCCACCCGGATTCCGGGTGGGCATCTCGTTTTTATGGCTATTTGCGATTCGAGATCCTGAAGATGTGGCCTTCGGGGTCCTTGCTGTCGAAGAACTCGCCGTCCTTGGTCTTCTTGATCTCCCCAACCTTCACGCCACGGCGGATAAGCTCCTCGCGGGTTGCGTTCAGGTCCTCGGCGTAGAACATCAGCTGGATGAAGTTGGAGGCCTGCTCCATCATCCCGGATGCCTGCTCCAGCGCCAGCCGCACGTTGCCGGCATTGAACTCGATCCACTCGGGAGGGGGAATCTTCAGGTTGAAGATCGGCTTGAGCTCAAGCACATCGCGGTAGAAGGCCGTAACCTCTTCGATGTTGTTGACCAGCAACACAACTCGTCGCATCTGCCAGGTAAGCACGTCGCTCTCCTAACCGCCCTGCTGGGCCGAGAGAATTGTTTCGCCGGTGTGAATGATACACGCGGCGGGCACAGTGGGCTAGTGGCTGGCGGCGTCCGTTTGAAAGAAAGGCGACGGGCAACCGGCGGCAGGCTGCTATAATCTTTGGACATTCAAGGCAGGCCGCCGGAGAGACCGAATGCGCATCTACACCAAGAAGGGCGATAGCGGCGAGACGGGGCTTCTATTCGGGGGCCGCGTCTCCAAGGCCGACCCGAGGACGGACTCGTACGGGTCGGTGGATACCGCCATTTCGGCAATGGGCATGGCGCGGGCGCTCTGCGCGGACCCGTGGGTGAAGGAGACGCTGCTCAGGACCCAGCACGAGATGTTCACCGTTGCCACAGAGCTGGCCACCAGCCCGGACCATTACGACCTGCTCAAAGAGCGCTTCTCGGTAGTTACCGCCCAGATGGTTGAGGGCCTCGAAAAGGCAATCGATGAGATTGCCGCCCAGGTCACGATGCCGAAGTCGTTCATCGTTCCCGGCGCATCCGCGGGTTCCGGGGCGCTGGACCTGGCGCGGGCGCTGGTGCGCGAGGCGGAGCGCAGGGTGGTGGCGCTGAGCGAGGCCGGGCAGGTGCAGAACCCGGAGGTACTGCGCTATTTGAACAGGCTGTCCGACCTCCTGTTCATGCTCGCCCGTTTAGAGGACAGAGACCTACCGTTCGAGATAACAACGGGCGAGATGAGGAAGCAGGGGTAAGGGTTCCGAGGCCGTACGGGCCCCGATTCATCGGGGTCTCCCCTTGAACCGGTAGAGGAACAACATAACTGTGATACGATATTCGTAGCTATGAAACCCCTTATCGCCATTGTGGACTATAACGCCGGCAACCTGCGGAGCGTGCAAAAGGCGCTCGAACTGGTGGGCGCGCGAACGAAGATAACGAGCGACGCCACCGACCTGGCGACAGCGAGGGGGGTTGTCTTCCCCGGGCAGGGCGCGAACGACCCCGCGATGCGGCAGCTCAAGACCCGTTCCCTGGTGGACCCCATTAAAGATGTCATACACAGCGGCAAGCCGTTTCTCGGCGTATGCCTGGGCCTCCAGCTATTGCTGGAATCGTCGGAGGAGGGCATCGTGCCGGCCCTTGGCATAATGCAGGGGACGGTCAAGCGACTCCCTCAGGGACTGAAGGTCCCCCACATAGGCTGGAACAACGTCAGCTTCAAGCGCCAGCACCCCGTATTCGAGGGAGTGCCGGACAACTCCTACTTCTACTTTGTTCACTCCTACTACGCCGACCCCGAAAGCCGGGGTATGGTGACCGGGACAACCACCTACGGCGTGGAGTTCTGCAGCGCCGCGGCGCGCGGCAGCATGGCCGCCGTGCAGTTCCACCCGGAGAAGAGCGGCAAGGTGGGCCTCAAGATTTACGAAAACTTCGTCCGCATTGTCGCGGAGTCCTGAAAGCAGGCGGCATGGAAGTCATTCCCGCGATAGACCTGAAGGGCGGCAAGTGCGTTCGGCTGTTTCAGGGTGACTACGGCAAGGAGACCGTGTACTCGGAGTCTCCCGTAGCCATGGCGCGGCAGTGGGTCGCCGCAGGCGCGTCCCGGCTGCACGTGGTGGACCTTGACGGCGCAAAGGCCGGGGAGCCGGTAAACACTGCCGTGATCAAGGAGATCACATTGGCCGTCGGCGTCCCCGTCCAGGTGGGCGGCGGCATCCGCAACCTGGCGGCCGCCCGGGAGCTGACCGGCGCAGGGGTCGAGCGCCTCCTGATCGGCACGGCTGCCGTCGAGACGAATATCTTTATCGAGCACCTGTGCACAGAGCTTGGGCCGGACGCCGTCGCAGTGAGCCTGGACGCGAAGAACGGCGTCGTCATGGTAAACGGCTGGACGGAGAGCAGCTCCGTGAAGGCGAGCGAACTGCTTGCCCGCATCTCTGGGGCCGGCCTGAAACGCTTCATTTATACGGACGTGACCCGCGACGGCACACTTACCGAGCCTAACTACGGCGCAATTGAAGCGCTCCTGAGGCAAACGCGGCTGAGGATGATAGTAGCCGGCGGCGTATCATCCATCCAGCACCTTCTGAAACTCTCGGAGCTGGGTGTTGAAGGCGCGATCATCGGCAAGGCGATCTACACGGGAGATATTGACCTGGCCGCGGCCGTGAAAACGGTCGGCGGCCTGCGCAAAGGGTAAGATTCGGGTGGCGCCGGCGGGCGCACCGTGCTACAAATTGTATAGATGTAATTGACAATCAAGAGGTCTCTAAATTGGCAGTCAAACTGGACACGCACAGGCTTATCTCTCTTATCCCCATCATGCCGTACCACAAGGTGGCCGATATCGGCGTCGGCACGAGTGGGCTAACCCCTACCCTGGCCAAGTATCTCTTCGACGGCAAGGTATTCGCTGTAGACACCAACGACGAACGCCTCAAGCCCTCTCGCGACTACGTCGAGAAGATCAAGCTGCGGAATGTGCAGCACCTAGTGTACAAACCGGGCGACAAGCTCTCCCTGGATGACGCGTCGCTTGACGGGGCCGTCATGGTGCTCTCTCTGGGCAAGTCCAGCGATCCCGACGCCCTGCTTGAAGAGACAAAGCGCGTTCTCAAGAAGGGCGGGTGGCTGGTTATCCTCGGACAGCGGCGGGCATCGAATGTAAACGGCGCCGAGGCGGAACAGTTCGTATCGGAAGATGACGCCATCTCCAAGGCCCGCTCCGCCGGGTACCGCGTGAGGGAGCAGAAGGCGTTCTCGGACACCTACTACATGCTGATGCTCAGGAAATAGAATGCTCACGAAGCGCTTAATCCCCTGCCTGGACGTGGACAAGGGCCGCGTAGTAAAGGGCGTCAGCTTTGTGGATATCCGCGACGCCGGCGATCCTGCCACGCTCGCCGAGCTCTACGACCGCGAAGGCGCGGACGAGCTGGTCTTTCTGGATATCACAGCGAGCTCGGATGCCCGCGACACCATGGTCGAGGTGGTGAAGCAGGTCTCCGAGAAGGTGTTCATCCCCCTTACCGTGGGCGGCGGCATCCGGTCCATCGAGGACGCGCGCCGCATGCTGGACGCGGGTGCGGACAAGGTCTCGCTCAACACCGCCGCGATCAACAACCAGCACCTAGTTTCGGACGCTTCGAAATTCTTCGGCGCGCAATGCATCGTCGTCGCCATCGACTTCAAGCGCATCTCCGGCGATACCGGCGGGCGCGAGCCAGTGAACGGCGACAGGTCGCTCTCGCTCGATGCCGGGTCGAAGTGGGAAGTCTATACGCACGGCGGCCGCAAACCTGTCGGGATAGACGCCCTCAAGTGGGCTCAGCGCGCGGCTTACCTGGGCGCAGGCGAACTGCTCATCACCAGCATGGACGCCGACGGGCAGAAGACGGGGTACGACCTGGAGTACACCCGCGCGGTCTCGGAGTCGGTATCCATCCCTGTGATCGCCAGCGGCGGCGCCGGGACGCTCGACCACTTCCGCCAGGCGCTGGATGACGGTAAGGCGGACGCCGTGCTCGCCGCGAGCGTCTTCCACTTCGGCACGTTCAGAATCAGGGACGCCAAGGACTACCTGGCGCAACACGGCGTCCCGGTCCGACCGATCCTCGACTAGGACTCAGGGGAATCTTATGATCAAACTCGATGCGCAGGGGCTCATCCCCGCAGTCGTGCAGGATGACAAGACCGGCGAGGTGCTGGTTATGGCATACATGAGCCCTGCTGCCCTCAAGAAGACGCTTGAAGGCCCGGACGTATGGTTCTACAGCCGCAGCCGCGGTGAGCTCTGGCACAAGGGCGACACGTCCGGTAACTACCTCAAGGTCAAGTCCGTCTCCGCCGATTGCGATGGCGATACACTCCTGGTCCGCGCCGACCCCGAAGGCCCTACGTGCCATACCGGCAACCGCACGTGCTTCTTCAACCCGCTTGACGACATGCCGGAGGCTACGCACGTCGAAAGCGGCGCCGGGGTCCTGGACGAGCTATACGCCGTCATCCAGGACCGCAAGGTCACGATGCCCGAGAAGAGCTACACTACGCGCCTTTTCAAGGAAGGCGTGGACCGCATTGCCCAGAAGGTCATCGAGGAGGCAGGCGAGTCCGCCATCGCCGCGGTGCGTGGAAAGAACGACGAGCTGGCCGGGGAAGTCGCCGACCTGCTCTATCACACGCTGGTGATGCTGGCTGCCACGGGCGTCCGGCCGGAAGAGGTGTGGGCGAGGCTCCGCGAGAGGCGGAAGTAAGTCTGATCGGCCCAATTGAAAAAGAGGGTGCGCAGGCTATTGACATGCTTAATTATTCATGTAAGCCTATACAGGTGTCTGTGAGATGAGTCAGTGGTATTAGTCTGCCTTGAGTATCATGGCCCATTGACTCCAGATGTAAGAATCTAAAGGAGGATAGGCCTTGATTACGATCGAGCTTGGTCACAAGCAGCCCGCCGCGAAGCCCGCTGCAAAGCCCGGTTCCGGCAAGCCCGCCAAGCCCGCCAAGTAAGGCGAGCCCCGGCTTAAGGCTGTACAAAAACGAGAAGGACCCCAACGCTGGGGTCCTTCTCGTTTTGTTGCTACCTGGCGGAGAGGGCGGGATTCGAACCCGCGGTTACGGTTTAAGCCGCAACACACGATTTCCAGTCGTGCCTATTCGACCGCTCTAGCACCTCTCCAGGCGGGTGATGGCGGAGAGAATGGGATTCGAACCCATGATGGAGTTGCCCCCATACCAGTTTTCGAGACTGGCGCCTTCAACCGCTCGGCCATCTCTCCGTCTGCATGGCTGGAAAAAGCCCGCAAAGAGGATTATAGCATACCTGCAGCCGTAGCTGAAAAGCCCGGGATTTGACCACGGCTATGGGCGGGAATATACTGCAAACCGTTGCCTCGCATCCTTAACGCACCCCAACTGGAGCCCCGGATGAAGATCCTTGACGTTACGACCACCACCCTCTTCTACCCTGAGCCGGCGACCCCTTCCCGCCCGGCCGGCAAAGGCCGCTCACAGCTATTTGTTCACGTCAAGACGGACGCCGGAATTGAGGGTCTGGGGCTCGGACAGGCATTCCCAGGGGTGCGACAGATCGTTGAGAGCGACATCAAGAGGGTGCTTCTCGACCAGGACCCATCCAACACCGAGCGGCTATGGGCGGAGATGCACAGGGCGGTGCTCTCCCACGGTCGTAAGGGCGCCTCAATGTGTGCCCTTTCCGCCGTGGACATCGCTTTGTGGGACCTCAAGGCGAAGGCGCTCGGCCTGCCGCTGTTCCAACTGCTCGGGGCCTATTCGGACTCCGTTGAGCTTTATGGCAGCGGCGGCGGATCGAACCTTCCGGTTGCGGAGCTCACGCGGGAAATGAAAGCATGGACGGACCGCGGCGCGCGGCGGCTCAAGATGAAGGTGGCAAAGGACAACGGCCGCGCCGAGCGCGAGGACATCGAACGGGTCGCCGCCGTGCGGGAGGCCGTCGGCTGGAACGTCGCCCTTTACGTCGACGCGCTGGGCGCTTACTCCACCAAGCAGGCCGTCTACATGGCCCGCGAGTTCGAGGAGTACCAGGTAGGCTGGATTGAAGAGCCCGTGCAGCCGGAGGACTTCTCCGGGCTGTCGCAGGTCGCCGGCGCAACGGACATTCCCATTGCTGCCGGGGAGAATGAATACAATCTCTCCGGCCTGCGCGAGCTCCTCACGGTGGGCGGGGTCGACATTCTGCAGCCGGACGCACGTCGCATGGGGGGCGTAACTGAGTGGATGAAGGCTGCCCACCTGGCGCACGCCTTCAACACGCCCGTAGCTCCGCACGCCGGGCAGCTACTGCACATCCACCTTGGCTGCGCGGTGCCCAACTTCAAGGCCGTGGAGGCGCGGGAAAACGAGCTGGAGGCCGACATAGCCTGGTACAAGGATGTGCCGAAGCCCAGGAACGACCGCTGGGCGCCGTTCCCGGACCGGCCGGGACTTGGGCTGGAGCTCAACCCCTACGCCGTGGAAAAGTGGTCCGTGGCAGGCTAGCAACGCAGGCCAGACCCCATAATCAGGAGCCGATCGTGACGCAATCCAACCGCAATAACACCCCGCTCGTCAGCACCCAGTGGGTTGCCGAGCACCTGAACGACCCTAACGTCATAATCGTTGAGCTTAACACCGACCTGGCTGCCGGGTATAACCAGGCCCACATCCCCGGCGCCGCCGGCTGGGACGTCCACGTGGACATTGAGGACCAGCTGAGGCGGGACGTGCCGAATATCGCCCAGTTCGAGCAGCTCATGGGCCGCTCCGGCATCGATAATGCCACAACCGTGGTGCTCTACGGCGACGGCAGGAACAGATCTGCGACGTGGGCGTTCTGGGTGCTCAAGTACTACAGCCACTCAGACGTGCGCCTGATGAACGGCGGCCGAGACAAGTGGCTCGCGGACGGCCTGCCGACGACCACGGACCTGCCGGCCCGCCCAGCGCGCGTCTACAGGGCAGGCGCGCCTGACAGGAGCCTGAGGGCAATGCGGGACTACGTACTCCAGAACCTGGGCAACCCATCCTTCAAGCTCCTGGACACCCGCACAACGGAGGAGTTCAACGGGCAATCGCGTCCCGGACATTCGGAGTCCGATATCTATCGCAAGGGGCGCATTCCCGGCGCCTTGCACGTCCCATGGGACGAGGCAGTTGGCGAGGACGGCGGCTTCAAACCCCTGGAAGAGCTGCGCAGCCTCTACGCTGGATTTTTGCCGAAACAGGAGATCATCTCGTACTGCCGGCTCGGCATCCGCGCCTCATATAGCTGGTTCGTGCTGTCACAACTCCTCGGCTACCCGCGCGTGAGGGTCTACGACGGCTCCTGGACGGAGTGGGGCAACTCCTCCGGCGTCCCCATCGAGCGGTGAACGGGCGCCAGTGACATCAGGAACGCGACGAGGAGGCAGGGCGTGGTCAAAGCGGTTCTTCAGCTGGAGGGCGCGGCGGTCTGCCTGGCCGCCACCCTGGCCTACTTTCTCGCCGTAGACGGCGGCCCAATTCTCTTCGCCGCCCTTATCCTCGCCCCTGACCTGTCCATGGTCAGCTTTCTTAAGAGTAGCCGCCTGGGCACCGTTACCTACAACCTTGGCCACAACTACCTCCTCGCCGGCTCTGTCGCGGGGACCGGTCTATTGCTGGACAGCAGCGTCACAGTTTCCATTGGCCTGATTCTGGCGGCCCACATTGGCATGGACCGCGCGCTGTCTTACGGGCTGAAATACCCTACCGGCTTCAAACACACGCACATGCAAAGGGTGTAGCAGCCCTGTAAAACGGGACAGGCCATGTCCGGTCCACGGGTCGACGGCCGCCCAGGCGTTTTTATTCTCGGACGCCGCTCAGGCTTCTGATATACTCTGCTTTTTACCGAACTCCGAGGCACCGATGACTTCACGGCCCTCATACATGGCCCGCAACCAGAGTTCGCAGCCCGCCTACCTCGCCGCCCTTGAAGAGCATGGGATCGCCGCGCTCGTCGTCGCCGGCAAAGAGGACCTGGACGCGCTGAAGGCTGACGACCCCCAGGACGTTGTCCTTATCGATGCCGAGGCGATGCCTCGCGCGGAGCTGAAGGCCTGCGCCCGCCGCTGCGCCCAGCTCGAGGTCCCCGCCATCGCCATGGTGCCCGAAAGGATGGTCGCGTCACTCGACACCGCCCTTGAGGTCAAGGACTTCATCGTGAGCCCGCCCAGGCCCGAGGAGATGGTCAAGCGCGTCCTCAGGGCCACGGACAGGCCGAAGCCGGAGTCCGGCGGCGAGACAATCAAGGTCGGCGACCTCATAATCAACCCCACCAACTACGAGGTCAGCCTCCGCGGCCGCAGCGTCAACCTCCGATTCAAGGAATACGAGCTGCTGCACCTCATGGCCACCAACCCCGGCCGCGTCTTCACCCGCGAGATGCTCCTGGAGCGCATCTGGGGCTACGACTACCTGGGCGGCACACGCACGGTGGACGTACACGTCCGCCGACTCCGCAGCAAGATTGAGGACGCGGACAACCCCCTCATCGAGACCGTCTGGAACGTGGGCTACCGCTTCAAGGATGCCAGGCGCGCCACCTGAAGCGCGCCCGGCCGCTGGTCTGCTAAGATGAATTCCACGTCCCCTTTTGAGTATTCGGAGCGACTGAGATGCAGACCCTCCCCGCCATCCCGATGGGCGTCACCCCCTACGCCGAGGCATGGGACCTCCAGAGGCGGCTGCACGCCCGCGTCGTCGAGGGAACGCTGCCGGGCGCAATGCTGCTGCTCCAGCACCCGCACGTCTTCACCATCGGCCGCAGGGGTAAGCCGTTCCACGTCCTTGCAAACGAGGCGCAGCTCCGAGAGCTCGGCGTGGAGGTGCACGAGATCGACCGCGGCGGCGAGGTCACCTACCACGGCCCCGGCCAGCTCGTCGGCTACCCAATCATCGACGTCCGCAAGGCCGGCGGCCCGCTCACGTACGTCCGCTCGCTGGAGCAGGCGATAATCGCCACGCTGGCAGACTTCGGCATCGCCGCGGAGAGCGCGGGCGGCCCCACGGGCGTGTGGGTGGGCGAGGCCAAGATCGCCGCCATCGGCGTAAAGGTCGGGCGCGGCGTCTCCACGCACGGCTTCGCCCTCAACGTAACCACGGTCCTCTCCTACTTCAGCCACATCGTCCCCTGCGGCATGCCGGACGCCCCCGTGACCTCCATTGCCTCCCTCAAGCCGCGATTCGGCACGATGGACGCGGTTATTTCCTCCTTCTGCCGCCGATTCGGCGAGGTCGCCGGCTACGACATCGAGTTCACCACGCTCGACGCTATAGAGCCGCGCAGCGCCGCCCTGGACGCCGCGGGATGAACGTGGCCCGCCTGCTATTCCGGGCGGCGCTGGGCACACGCCTGCCGGTGACGTCCGGCGCAATCTCCGTATCCGGCCTGAGCGGCGAGGTCCGCGTGCGCCGCGACAGCTACGGCATTCCCTACATTGAGGCAGAGACCGATGACGACGCCTGGTACGGCGTCGGCTTCTGCCAGGGGCAAGACCGGGCGTTCAAGCTGGAGGGGCTGCTGCGCGTCGCCAACGGCACACTCTCGGATATGGTGGGCCCGCAGGGGCTGCCCGTAGACCGCCTCTCCCGCCGCATCGGCTTCCGCCGCAGCGCGGCCGCCCAGCTCGCCGCCTTCTCGCCGGAGGTGCGCTCGAAGGTCGCCGCATTCGCCCGCGGCGTCACCGACGGCGCGCGCCTGGGGGCAAAGAGGCCGGCGCACGAGTTCGCGCTGGTCCGCTCCCTACCCTCTCCGTTCGCGGCGGAGGATATCGTCGCCATCTATCTTCTCCAGTGCTTCGCCCTCGCGGCAAACTGGGACCTGGAGCTCGCGCGCCTTCGCATACTCAAGGAGGACGGCCCGGAAGCGCTCCTTGCGCTGGACCCGGCCTACCCCGCCGACCACCCGGTAACATCGCCCCCCGGCGCGGTCGCCGGCGAGACGATAGGCAGACTTGAGGCCGATCTCAAAGCATACGCCGAGCTCGTCGGCACGGGCGGCGCGTCCAACAACTGGGCTATCTCCCCTGCTCGCACGTCCTCCGGCGAGGCCGTGCTGGCCAACGATCCCCACCTGCTGCCGGTGCTACCCCCGCACTGGTACCTGGCGCACGTCCGAACTCCCAGGTGGGCCATGTGCGGCGCGCTCCTCACGGGCCTCCCAGTCTTCGCCATCGGCCACAACGGACACGTGGCCTGGGGCGTGACGCTGGGGCTGGCGGACAACACGGACCTGTTCATTGAGGAGGTGGGGCCGGACGGCGCAAGCGTCCGCGAAGGCGACCGCTTCGCACCGTGCCGGGTCGCGCGGGAGACCATCATGGTGAAGGGCCAGGCCGAGGTGCTTGAAGAGGTGCTGATCACCCCTCGCGGCCCCGTGGTGGGACCGGCGATTATGCCGGATGCCGGCGCGCTGTCCCTGAAGGCGTTGTGGCTCCAGGCCGCCCCGGTCAACGGCTTTCTCGGCGCTCACCAGGCCCGGACAGCGCGCGAGTTCAGGGAGCTATTCCGGGACTGGCCGCACCTCTCGTTAAACGTCGTGTTCGCCGATGACAAGGGCGCAATCGGTTGGCAGCTCGCGGGGGCTGTTCCGGCGCGCCGCAAGGGGCACGGCACAATGCCCCAGGCGGGGTGGGACGCGGGCGCGGGGTGGGAAAGCGACCCGGTGGACTTCGACCGCATGCCGTACCTCCTGGACCCGCCGGAGGGCTTTGTAGCCACTGCAAACAACCAGCCGCAGCCCTCGGCCGCTGAGCCCTTTCTCGGCATCGACTGGATTGAGGGATACCGGATCGCCCGCATCCGGCAAATACTGGAGTCGCGCACAGGGTGGGATGTAAGTGCGGCCATGCAGGCGCAGATGGACCGCGTTTCGTTACCATGGGGCGAAATCAAGGAGCACGTTCTCGCCGCGCCGGTATCCACCCCGCGTGCCAGGAGGGCGGTATCTGTCCTGCGAACATGGGACGGCGTGGTCTCTGCAGACTCCCCGGGTGCGGCAGTATTCGAATTGTTCCTGGCGGAGATGACGGCCCGGACGGCGACGGCAAAGGCGCCCCGGACATGGAAGCGCGCGCTGGGAAAGGGCGATTCCGCCGTTGTCCCATGGTCGATCTTCTCCGCGCGGCGCGTCGGCCACCTTGCGAAGCTCCTGAAAACGCAGCCGACCGGCTGGTTCGACCGCACGTGGCCCCAGGAGGTCGCCGAGGCGCTCGAGGCAGTGACCGTCCGTCTGGAGGCGACGCATGGGCCGGACCCCTCCGGCTGGGCGTGGGGCCGCGTTCGCCGCCTGACGCTGCGGCACCCGGTGGGCGAACGGGCTGGCCTGGGGCGCGTCTTCAACCTGGGGCCGTTCCCTATACCCGGTGACACCAACACGGTCGCCCAGGCGGCCGTCGACCCTATAGACCCTGCCGCCAACCCGATCGTTGTCCCATCGCTAAGAATGGCCGTGGAGGTGGGCAACTGGGAGAGTTGCCGCTTCTCCATGCCGGGCGGCCAGTCCGGGAATCCCCTCTCCCCGCACTACTCGGACCTGCTCGAATTCTGGAAAAAAGGGGAGGGCGTTCCCATAGCGTGGTCGCCGGAAAATATCGACAGGGCGGCGAAATCTACGCTGGTGCTGTCCCCGGAGGCGTCCTGAGCGTTACATCTATGGCGAATGGTGTCCTGAATACGAATCGTATACTATGAGACTGTGACCTCAGGGCAGGCGGAGCCTCAACAAGAACAGGGCGCCATGGGCTGAAGCTCACTTATGACATCTCTCTCAATGCCTAAACTCGTGCTCAGGCGGCTGGCGGACAACTGGATGCTTCTGTTGAGCATCTTCGCCGGTATCACCTTTGCCGCCACGCTCGTTGCCGCCGCGCCCGTCTACCTCCGCTCCCTTGAGCGCCTGGCCCTCAACCTTGAGATCGACCGCCTCGGCCGCCCTACATCCAACGTTGTCGCGTTCGCCTTCAACGTCCCCATCACGCATGAGGCTCTCACCGAAACGGAGAGCGAGTTCAACGCCATCGCCGAAGAGCACCTGGGCCCGCTCCAGGAGAGCCGGCTCCGCTACCTGATCGTCAGCAGCTACATGGCGTCCACGCCGGCGCGCCCCATAGCTGCGCCCGGCCAGCAGCAGGTCCGCGCGCCGTGGAACGGTTACCTGAGGTCCATGTCTGACCTGGACCGTCACGTGCATTTCGTGGAAGGGCGAATGGCGGAGGAAGGCATCGCGGACGGCCCGCGGGGGCCGGTCCTTGAGGTGGTGATCAGCTCGGCGACCGCCAGGTACTTCGAGCTTGACCTGAACGATGTCGTGGCGCTGACTACAGAGACCACCGACCCCACGCGGATCAGTGGTCGCGTGGTAGGCATAATGGAGGCGAACGATCCGGTAGAGGACTTCTGGGCGCCTCACGCCTCTGTGTACATCGACCCAGCGCCGGAGAGGGAAGAGATAAGCGCGACCGGCGAAGTGACAATTATTGAACCGGAGATACCGATCTTCACAACCCAGGCCGCCCTGGCGTCGGCCGTGTCTTCTGCCTACCCGGGGACACCTACAGACTCGATATGGATAATGCTCACGGACCCGCAGGTGCTCAAGCGGTGGGACAGGGCTGAGACCCAGGGCAGGCTGGTCGCATTCGAGAACGAGCTTGCGGACGTGATGCCCGGGATGACGGAGACCAGCACAGGGATAGAGGAACTTCTGCAGGTCTTTGAGCGGAGGACGTTCTTCTCCCGAGTGCCCCTGCTGCTCCTCCAGACGATCATGGCGCTCACTACTCTCTTTTTTCTGGTGATGATGGTCGCATACCTGGTCCAGAGCCGGCAGGGGGATGCCTCCCTGATGAGGACCCGCGGCATTGGCCTGGCGCAGCTCATAAGGCTTTACACGATTGAAGGGGTGTTCCTGACGGTTGTGGCCGCCGCGCTGGCGCCGTTTCTCGCAATGGGTGCTGTGGCGCTGGCCGGCATTCTCCCATACTTCTCCGAGATGACCGGCGGCGGCCTGCTTCCCATCGTGCTGGACCCCGCGCCTTTCATCGCGGCGGGCCTCACCGGCCTGCTGTGCCTGGCGGTCTTTGTCGTGCCCGGCACCTGGGGCGCGCGTGGTGGGCTACTCGTTCAGAAACTCGGCGCATCGCGCCCGCCGGCAATGCCTTTCGTCCAGCGGTACTACATTGACCTGGGCCTCCTGGCCCTCGGAGGAGTGATCTTCTGGGAGCTGTACACCCGCGGCGAGCTTGTCTCGGGCGGGCTCTTCGGAGACGCAAACGTCAATGAGCCTCTCGTGATGGCCCCGGTCCTGTTCCTGATTGCCGTTGCCCTGCTGTTCATGCGCCTCTTCCCCCTTGTCGTGAAGTACGTTGCCGGCGAGTCACAGCAGCTTGTGCACCTGGTCGCAGGCGCCGCCGTCGTCTCGCTCGCAGTTACCTACACCATACCTCCGGTGCTGGACGGCGGTTACTTTGAGCCCTTCACCCCGCTCCTTCTGCTCCTCTTGTTCTCGGGTGCATACATTGGCACTGCTCGCGCCTCGATGGCCTTCTACAGGGTGGCAGGCATTGTGGCTCAGGCAGGAATCGCCACGCTCTTCCTGTGGACGCGGCCCATCGACAGGGACGACCTGGTCTATTACATCCCAAGCCTGGCGCTCATTGCTTCCGTGGTCATGCAGGCGGTGTTCGACGCCTCGCGCCTCGCATTCCGTTCTGCGCCCGTTTGGGTGTCACTGAGCCTCTGGCACATGGCGCGGAACCCACTGCAGTACACGTGGGTCGTTCTGCTGCTGGTCCTGGTGACGGGCATGGGGATACTGGCGACGACGGTTGGAGGCACGCTGGAGCAGGGGCAGACTGACCGTGTGCACTACGACGTGGGAGCGGACGTGCGGGTGTCGCAGATTGACAGGCAGATGGCCGGGGACCCCCGCGCGGAGACGCTGCGCAGCAAGTACCGCACCCTGCCGGGCGTGACCGGTGTGTCGGTGGCATACCGCGAGGGGCGATTCTCGGATGTGGACGGCGTTGAGCTTCTGGCAATAGAGCCACGGGAGTTCCAGTTCATCGGGTGGTACAGGGATGACTTTTCCCGCAGCCCATTGAATGCCGTAATGCAGGCATTGCGCTCTTATTCGCAGGCACCGAGGATCGGCGTGCCGGACGACGCGGCGCAATTCGGCCTCTGGGCAAAGACTGACGACGCTGCAAACCAGTTCCCTTTGAGAGCGGTGCTGAGCAACGACCTAGGCGACACAACGGTCGTAACCCTGGGTCGCGTGGACAGCACGGATTGGAAGCTGCTACGGGGACAGATACCGGCTTCGTTCGACCGGCCGGCTTATCTGGTTTCCGTTCAGATTTACGAGCCGGGCCTTGGCCCCGCGCCATCGACGGGCACAGTCCTCCTCGACGACATCCACACGGTGGCCAGGGATGGAGATACCGAGAGCATAGTCGAATCGTTCGAAGGCTTCTTCACCTGGGAGCCGATCATCACATCTTCGCTGGCGTCCGACCGCCTCTTCTCCTACGGCGACGACGCCCATTCCGGCACGCGGTCCGGCCTCTTCCAGTTCGGCCAGGCGAATGAGGGGGGCGTACGCGGCATCTACCAGAGCCCCACCGCAGGACCGGTCCCCGTGGTGGCGAGCAGCACCTATATGCAGAGGACCGGCGCGCAGCTCGGCGACACGGTGGTCGTGCAGGTCGGCAGCCGGCGTGTGCCGGGCGTTATCAGGGATACGGTGGAGTATTTCCCCACAATGGGCTCGCGCCCCGGCGGATTCCTGCTGGCAGACATTCACGGCCTCCTCAGCCACATCAACATCATCAGCCCCCAGACGAGTATATGGCCCAATGAGATGTTTATCTCCGCCGCCCCAGCGGCCCGCACAGAGGTGCGCCGGTCAATTGAAGCGCTCTCGTTCCGCACCGGCATCGTAATGGACCGCAATTCCAGGCTGGAGGCCGTGCGGCAAGACCCGCTCACAAACGCAGGGTGGAGCTCCCTTGTAGTGGTATCTCTCGGGGTGGCTGTGGTAGCAGCGGGAATCGGATACGCAACGTACCTGCTCACCTTCTCGGGCCGCAGCCGGAACGAGATGGGCTTCCTGAAGTCCCTCGGCCTGTCCCGCCGGCAGATGCTATCGCTGCTGGCTTGCGAGCACATCGCAATAGCCATCGTGGGGCTCGTCCTGGGCACGTGGGCCGGGTTCCAGATGAGCCGGATGATGGTATCCTCCGTAGTCGTGACAGACACCGGAGATCCGATTGTGCCGCCGTACATCTCCACAACGGACTGGCTCCTGATGGCGCCGGCGTACCTCGCCATTCTCGCCATCTTCGGAGCGGCGCTATTCCTCCTGGACCGCAGCATCCGGCGCATCAACGTCAGCAAGATTTCGCGCATGGAAGGGCTCTAGACGGCCCGGTTTCCGCAGGTCCCACCGTCACCGCCCGTCACTTGCTATAATAGCCACGTCTATTCACACTACCCTGCCCGGCGCGGACGATGAACACCACTTCAAAAAGCAGAAGCTTCCTTTCTATCGCGGACCTATCCCCTGAAGATGTCCTAGCCACAGTCCGATTCGCAAAGCGCCTGAAGGACAGGGAGATTTCGCCGCGGCCGCTCGAGGGGAAGATAATTGCCCTGCTGTTCGAAAAGCCCTCCCTGCGCACCCGCGTGAGCTTCGAAGTGGGAATAAGGCAGCTCGGCGGAGAGTGCATCTACCTGTCGAAGGACGATGTTGGCCTGGGGGGCCGCGAGCCGGTCGCGGACGTGGCGCGCGTGCTGGACCGCTGGGTGGACGGCATCGTCGCCAGGGTTTTCGCCCACAGAAGCCTGGAGCTCCTGGCGCAGTACACGCGCATCCCCGTTGTGAACGCTCTCTCGGAGCTGGAGCACCCATGCCAGGCGATGGGCGACCTTCTCACCATTCTGGAGCACCGCGGAAAGCTGGCAGGCCAGCGCGTGGCCTATATCGGCGACGGCAACAACGTGGCGGCGAGCCTCGCGCTCGCTTGCGCCTCCGTGGGCGCGCACTTCGTTATCGCCGTGCCGCCTGCCCCCAAATACCAGATACCTGAGGCCATCTGGGCGCTTGCCCTGCGCAGGACCCAGGAGAGCGGCAGCAGGCTGGAAGTCGTCCGGAAGCCCCAGGACGCGGCCGCCGGCGCGGACGTCGTCTACACCGACGTGTGGGTGAGCATGGGACAGGAGCGCGAAAACGAAGCGCGCCTGAAGGCGTTCGCGGGCTACCAGGTCAACCCGGAGCTCATGGCGCTCGCCAAGCCCACAGCTATCTTCATGCACGATCTTCCGGCGCACCACGGACTGGAGGTCTCAGAGGGCATGCTGGACCACAAGACTTCCGTCGTCTTCGACCAGGCTGAGAACCGGCTGCACGGGCAGAAAGCCGTTCTGGTGGACCTTTTCTCCGCTTAGGCCGGGCCGCGCATGGTGCGATAATAGTGTTGAGCCGCATTCATACCTTAGGATCCTGGCCTACCAATGACCTTCCCTCCATCCAAGCCACTAGTCGCCATAGTGGGCCGTCCGAACGTTGGCAAGTCCACGCTCTTCAACCGGCTCATCGGCATGAACCTGTCTATCGTTTCAGACGTTGCCGGCACTACGCGCGACCGCGTAACGGCTGAGACCGTCTGGGCGGACCACCCTTTTATTGTAGTCGACACGGGCGGACTGGACGATTTCCCACAGACGGAGATGTGGAGCAAGATCAAGGGCCAGATCGATCTTGCGATCGACCAGGCGGACGTGATCGTGATGCTTGCCGACGCGGAGGCCGGCGCCACCGCGGCGGACCGCGATATAGCGGACGTCCTGCGCCGCACCGGCAAGCCCATCGTGCTGGCCGCCAACAAGTCCGACAACGACAAGCGCGCCGCCCAGTCGGTTGAGTTCTATGAGCTTGGCCTCGGCGACCCCGTTGCCATCAGCGCCTACCACAACTACGGCATGGACGATCTGATGGAGCGCGTTGTGGCCCTGTTCCCGGAGACCCCCGCCATACTGGAGGTCCCGGCGGACGTCAGGGTCGCAATTGTTGGCCGGACGAACGTCGGCAAGTCCGCCCTTTCGAATGCAATCTCCGGCCAGGAGCGCTCTGTTGTGAGCTCCGTTGCGGGGACAACGCGGGACGCCCTGGACACTCTCATAATGCACGACGATAGGCGTGTGCTGCTGATCGACACGGCGGGGCTGCGCAAGCGGGGCAGCATAGAGCAGGGCATCGAGCAGTACAGCGCCCTCCGAACAGTCAGGGCTATCGACCGCGCCGAGGTGGCCGTGCTGGTAATGGACGCCTCCGAGCTGGCGACTGCGCAGGACACCCACGTCGCTGGGTATGTCCTGGACTCGCACAAAGCCATCGTTCTCGCCATCAACAAATGGGACCTGGCGAAGGATCTGGAGCTGACGAAGGAGGACGCCACGGCGAAGGTGCGCGAGCGGTTCAAGTTCCTTGCGTACGCGCCGATCGTCTTCGTCTCCGCTGAAAGGCGGGAGGGCATCAAGGATCTGCTGTATACCGCGGTGAGGGTCTCTATCGAGTGGAACAAGGGCGTGCCGAGATACGGGCTTCGCCGGACGGTCCTGATGGCTGTCGCAAAGCACCCCCCTCAGCTCCACGGGCGGCAGCAGCTCAAGGTCTACGGCATCACCCAGGACCGGACGGGCCCGCCGAGCTTCACTTTCTATGTGAACAAGTCAGACCTTGTGCACTTTTCATACGAAAGGTATCTTGAGAAGGCTATCAGGGAGGAGTACGGTTTCGAGGGCAGCCCGCTGAGAATCCGGTTCAAGGGCCGAGGGGAGCAATAATGCAAATCGCGCTGCTTGCGGCCGTCGGTTACCTGCTCGGCGCAGTGCCGTTCGGACTGATCGCCGGGTACCTGTTCGGCCGCACCGACGTCCGGCAGCACGGCAGCGGCAATACCGGCATGACGAACGTCATGAGAACGGTAGGCGTGAAGGCGGCGGTGCTGGTGCTGGTCCTGGATATGGGCAAGTGCGTGGCCGCGGTGCTTATCGCCCGCGCACTGACGGACTCCCCCGCGGCGGACGCCGCCGCCACCATCTCCGCCATGGTGGGCCACACCTGGTCTGTCTACCTGAAATTCAAGGGCGGCAAAGGCACCGCAACCGGCTGGGGCGGTCTGCTGGTCCTATCTCCCATCTCCGGGCTCGTCGCCACGGCGCTCGGGGTTGCCGTCGTCGCCGGCACTCGCTGGGTATCACTGGGGTCCATCGTTGCAGCCACGGTGGGCTCCGCGGTCCTCGTTGGCCTCTGCGTCACGGGTAACGCGCCTGGCCCGTATGCCTGGTTCGGCATCGTGGGCGCGCCGATTATCGTCTTCCGCCACAAGGACAATATCCGCCGATTGATGAAAGGCGAAGAGCGCAAGCTGGGACAGAAGACCCCCGGCGCCGCTGTTCAGGCAGAGCCCCGGTCGCGAGGAGTGCGATGGCCCGGATCGGTATAGTCGGCGCAACGAGCTGGGGCACCACGCTGGGTATTGTGGCCGCGCGCAACGGCTCGGAAGTACGCCTGCTCGCCAGGTCGAAAGACGAGGCCGACGGCCTGCAAGCCTCGCGGGAGAACCCGCGGTTCTTGCCGGGGGCTATGTTCCCAGACTCCATGCGGGTCGAATCGTCCCCTTCCGAGGCTCTCGCCGGCGCTGATGTCGTCATAATTGCCGTGCCTTCAAGGACGATGCGCGACAACGTACGCGCAATCCGCGAATGCCTGGAAGAAAATGCCGTCCTGCTGAGCGCCTCAAAGGGCCTCGAAATCAGCTCCGGCAAGCGTATGAGCCAGGTGCTGGCAGAAGAGCTCCCCAAATCGCTCCACGGCCGTATTTGCGCCCTGTCCGGCCCCAATCTCGCGGGCGAGATCATTCAGGGCAAGCCGTCGTCTACGGTCGTCGCTTCAAAAAACCTTGAAGCTGCAAGAGCAGCACAGGCCGCCCTCACCTCGAACCGTTTCAGGGTGTACACGAATACCGATATCGTGGGCGTTGAGCTTGGCGGGGCGCTGAAAAACATCATCGCACTTGGCGCGGGAATATGTGACGGGCTGGATGTTGGCGACAACGCCAAGGCCGCTTTCATGACGCGGGGGCTTGCGGAGATCGCCCGGCTCGGCGTCGCCGCGGGGGCTGAGGCTATCACCATGGCCGGGCTGGCCGGTATGGGCGACCTTATAGCCACGTGCTCGAGCCCGCTGAGTCGCAACCACTATGTGGGCGTGGAGCTCGCGAAGGGGCGGACGCTCAAAGAGATACGCAACTCCATGAAGAACATCGCCGAAGGGGTGGACACAACGGCGGCCGCGGTGGAAATGGCGGCCCGGCTCAGAGTAGACTTGCCGATTGCGCGCGTCACCTACAGGGTGCTCTTCGAAGACCTGCCCATTGGGCAAGCGATTGCGGAGCTAATGGGCCGCCCTCCGAGCCCGGAGTGGTCGGGCATCGAAGCCGAAGGCCGCTAGGACCCCAGCTCGCCCAGCTCATACATTACGGCGGATACAGCCGCTATCGAGGCGGTGTCCGCCCGCATGATGCGCCGCCCCAGAGTAACAGGGGTTGCTCCCCTCCCCTTCGCCGTCTCAACCTCCGCCGCGGTGAACCCGCCCTCAGGGCCGATCAGGATGCCCACGCCCCGGGCGTAGCGTTCGCGATTGCCGGCCAGCTCCGTCCGGAGGCCGCGCGCCGCCTCTTCCTCCCACGGAATAATGGCCGACGCGCCCGCCATTTCGCACGCTTCCGCGAAGGTCACCGGGCCGTGGACCTCCGGCAGCCGTCCCCGGCGGGAAACCTCCGAGGCTTCCTTAACGATCCTGCTCCAACGCTCCCGCCGCTTTCCGGCCCATGCCGGACCACCATCCTGCGGCAGCATCCTTTCTGAGAAGAACGGCACGAAGGCCGACACGCCCAACTCCGTGCACTTCTGCAGTACCGTGTCCAGCTTGTCGCCCTTCAGCAAGGCGGCGAAGAGCGTTACGGGGACCGCGGCGTCTCCTTGCGCGGCCCTCTTCGCGGTGACCACGCCCTCCACACGCCCCTGGTGTACGTCGGTCAGAGAAAGCTCGTACTCCAGCCCTGCGCCGTCCAGCAATACAACTTTCTCCCCTGCTCGCAGGCGGAGGACGCGGGCTATCTGGTGGGCGACATCCCCTTCGAGCATCGCCCGCGAGCCGGAAATCGCGGTGTGGCCCACGAAGAAGCGGTGCATGTCAAGACACCGTCGCCAGCATGCACACCCAATCGCCGTCCACCTCAGTGCGCTCCACGTTCGCCCCAGCCTCTTCGAGCCGCTTCGCCACCCCGTCCGCGTGCTCTGCCAGCACACCGGATACGATGAGCCGCCCTCCCGGCTTCGCGGCCTCAGTCATATGGTCCGAAAGCTCCTTCACTACTTTCGCAGAGATGTTCGCGACGACGATGTCGAAGCTCTTTGCGGGCGCCCGATGGTCCGGCAGGCTGGCGTTGTACTGCCGAGTTGTTGCGGATACGCCGTTCTGCGCGACATTGCGATTGGCCACGGTGGCCGCCATCTCGTCGATCTCCAGCCCAACAACGCTCGATGCGCCCAGCTTGGCGGCCGAGATGGAAAGGATGCCAGAGCCGCTGCCTACGTCGAGCACGGCGCAACCAGGCTGCACAGTCTCTTCCAGCATCTGCAGGCACATCCGCGTCGTTGGGTGGTGGCCCGTCCCGAACGCCATGCCGCGGTCGAGCTCGATCACGACTTCGCCAGGCTTCGCCTCGTGCTGCCGCCAGGTGGGCACTATTACCGTGCGCCTCCCGATCTTGAGGACATGAAAATGCTGCTTCCACGCCTCCTGCCAGTCCTTCTCGTCTACCTCCGCCTGGCGGAGCCCGGAGATAGGGGCCAGGTAGGCGACAAGCCGCACGCCCACGTCGATGCGCGCACGGCGGTCGTCCGTCGTGGAATCGATCGGCAGGTACGTCTTTATCCTCACCGATTCGCTCTTCGGAGGGGCCTCGCCCTCGTCCGGGTTGAAGCCGCCCCCCTCCTCGATGGCAACACCGCCATGGCCGTACTTGTAAAAGATCTCCGTAAGGGGCTCAACGAACTCCGGCGGAGAATCGACGCTCAACTCAATCCACTTCAATTGGGTTTCCTCTTCAATAATTGTATCGGGGGCAGACCTATTGCATATCTGGTGGCGTTGACTTCGTAGGGGCGCACAGCAGTGCGCCCCTGCCTGCCTACGATTGCGATTGCTATTACAACGGCCGGGCGCACTGCTGTGCGCCCCTGCGAAATCGGCGCCTCTCGCATACCTACCCGTTAGTTGCGAACGTTCAATCCGCGGCCGCACCTCGAGGCACAACCACCCCAATCACAGATCGAAGGGTCCCGATATTGGGACCCTTCTAAGACAGACCGTCTTTCTAATCTTTCTCCGGCTCGCTCGCGAAGCTCTTCTTGAGTTTGTCGAACCACCGCTTGTCGTGCTTGTTGTCGCGTTCATTCGTCTGGGAGCCGAAGGTCCTGGCGAGCTGCCGCATGAGGTTCTTCTGCTCTTCCGTCAGCGTCCTTGGCGTCTCCACGATCATCAGCACCATGATGTCGCCGCGCTGCTTCTTGCTTCCCAAATGAGGAATGCCCGCTCCCTTGATCCGCAGGATATCCCCGGTCTCCGTGCCTGGAGGCACCTCGAGCGGCGACTCGCCCTCAAGCGTCGGCACTTTGAGCGACGATCCAAGGGCGGCCTGGGCGATATTTACCTTTTGATTGAGTACGAGTTCGTAGCCTTCCCTGCGGAACAACGGATGGTTTTTCACACGTACGACTACGTAGAGATCCCCCGCCGCCCCCCCATTAAATCCCGGCTCTCCCTCGCCCGTGAGGCGGATCTGCGTGCCGGACTCGATACCCGCGGGCACGGTGACGACCATCTTTCGGTTCTTCACCTCTCGGCCCGCGCCGCGGCATGCCTTGCAGGGATCGCTGATCACGCTGCCCTCACCCCTGCACATTCCACACGGTACTACCTGGACAAACTGCCCGAATATACTCTGGTGCGCTCTACGTACCTGCCCCTGCCCATTGCAGTCCGGGCACGTCGCCGCCTTTGCGCCGGGCTCGCTGCGGGCGCCTTTGCAGGCGGAACAGACTTCCGTGCGGCGGACGTTGATCTCCTCTTCCGTCCCGAAAACCGCCTTCTCGAACGGCACGGTGATGCCCGCCTGCAGGTCGGCGCCGCGCCGTGCTGCGTGGGCCGAGCGGGCGCCTGCGCCCCCGAAGAAGGCATCGAAAATGTCTCCGAAGCCGCCGAAGTTCTCAAAGCCGTCAAAGCCGCGCGCGCCGCCGTTCTGGGCCGCTGCGTGGCCGAACCTATCGTAGTCCGAGCGCCTCTTGGCATCGCTCAGGACCTGGTAGGCCTCGTTGATCTCTTTGAACTTTTCCGCGGCGTCGACGTTCTTGTTGCGGTCCGGGTGGTGCTCGAGCGCGAGTTTTCGGAAAGCTTTCCGGATGTCTTCCTCGGAAGCCTCACGGGCGACACCAAGGACTTCATAGTAGTCGCGTTTGCTTGTTGTCATACCTGTTCTGATAAGGAAAATCTAAAGACCATTATATTCAGGCGGCGATAGCCCAACAAGGCAACCGGCGTTCGCGCAGGCGCGTGCTATCCGTCGCAAAGAGTGAGGGCGCCGCGCGTGAAATGCTGCGCGACGCCCTCACGACAGACCCGGAGGGTCTGCTCAAAGGCGCATTGACTAGAACCGGCCGCGGAACCTGCGGATGCCGAAGACCAGCCCGACTGGCGCTATCAGCAGGAGCATGTTCGCGAGCCCGACGGCCAGAGGCGTCGCCCTGGCATGGCAGACGAGATATCGAGCGTTGTTGGGCTGGAGATCACTGCCGCTATCGGCCGGGGCTGTGGTCGTCGTCGCAATTACCGTGGGCGAGCCCTGAGTATCGGGCGTGGCCGCCGGGGCCGTTGCCGTTGCCGTTGCCGGCGCCGCTGTCGCCGTGGGCGTCGCCGGAACAGCCGTGGCGGTGGGAGTCGGAGGCTCGACGGTCGCCGTCGGCGGCACGGGTGTGGACGTAACCGTCGGCGGGACCGGCGTGGCGGTCGGCGGCTCAGGCGTAGGCGTGGAAAGCCCGGTGAAGACGACGCCAAAGTTGTTCTCAAACGCGCCGCTAACGAACCTTGCGGTCGTACTAGACTTCATGCCGTTCAAGAAAAACTCGATGGGCTTGCCGATATACTTCGGGTTGCCCGGCGCGAGGACCAGGTTGACGTACCGGTCGCCATTGACTACGGCGGGTGCAGACTCGTAGTCCTCGATCCTCGCGATCAGAACGGCGCCCGAAGGCACCCTGCCTCCCACAACGGCGATCTGCCCGGAGAACACCGCAGGATTGGCAACCTGCGGCGTAGGCGTGAATATCGGCGTGTTGGTCGGCACCGGCGTGAGCGTCGGCGTAGGGGTGATGGTCGGAGTCGCACTTGGCGTGGGTGTCGGAGTCGGAATGCCTGCAAAGGTCAGGTTGAACCCGCTTTTGAAAGCCTCGGTCGACGGGCCGTATTTGACCACGACCCTGTCCGTCTGGGTGGCCCGGTCTGGAGAGCCGTCCAAGTGGAAGGTGATCAGCGCGTTGTTAAAAGTGTCGTCGGGCACAGATACCAGCAAATTGGAATAGGTGCCGTTCTTCACCTGTATTGGCTCCGACTGGTAGCGAGTGTCTATGCGCGCAACAACGTAGTGGCCGTCGGGAACCGGCTGGCCGCCGGCCGTGATGTTGCCGGTGTAGCTTTGCGGAAATATAGGCGGCGACTGGGCGTTGGCCGAGCCGGCCGCGGTTGCCGCTGAAATAGTCGCGAATAGAAATGCGGATACTACTGCAAAAAGAGTTGTCCTAATCACCATCATGCCTCCCGTGAATTGCGTCCCGGCCCCGTTTTGACGGGGTAGAAGCTATGTAAAACAGGACCTCCCTCCAATTATATCGGAGGGAGGTCCTGTTTACTAACTTTCGGGCCTAATCGCTACTCGGCGCTTACGGGACAAGCGTACCGGCGGCGTTCAGGTATACCCAATAGCCCTGACCGACCACAAGGAAGGCGGTGGCTGGCACCACGCTGGAGAACGTGTCGGCAAGCTCGTTGTAGTCATAGATCCTGGTGGGCGAGAGGCCGCTCATGTAGGTCGCGGCGGTCACCTCCAGAGCCTGACCGGCGGTCTTGGTGCCCGTCACATCCAGGACAGGGAGGAGGTTCCAGCCCTTGACCAAGTTCACCGTCGGGAGGGTGGTGGCGACGCCGCCGCCCGCGACAGGGATCGTGACGTTAAGGGCCTGGAACGACGTGCTGTACATCCAGTAGGCCCTGTTGGCCGTGATATGGGTCAGCGTGCCGGCCAGCGTGCCGTCCTCAGCGCGGGTAGCCGTCAGCCAGCTGCCCGGGACCGTGGGATCGTAGGTCAGCACGTACTTGATCGGGTTCGTGGTCTTGATGACCGTGTTGATGTCGGTGTTCGCAGGGTTGTTAGGCAGCGACACCAGGTTCCAGCCCGGCCTCATCGTCAGGGAGAAGTCAGGCCGCACCTTGACCGAGAAGGCCTTGGTGATGGTCTTGGCGTTACCGGCATCATCCGTGCCCGTCAGCTTCAGCTCGTAGTTCGCAACCGGCAGATCGCGGTTCGACAGCAGGAACTTGCCGGCGGACTCCTTGTTGATGCGGGCTGCGACATCCTCGACGACGTTCGTGCCGCCAGGAACAATCCTGGTCAGCGTAACGGCGCTAAGGGTGACGTTGCTCTTGGTGTCAAGGTTCGTCGCGATGTCCGCGACCGTGTTGGTGTAATCATCGTTGTCCGTGCCGTCTTTTCCGGCCAGCAGGCCGTACTCGCGGCCCTCGCCGGACCAGTCGATCTCAAGGAACGGGTTCGGAGAGAAGGACGTGTTCGGGTCGCCGGAACCGAGAACGCCGATTACAGGGTTAGGAATACCGTTATCGATCTCGACCTTGATGGCGCCGGAGGCCGTGATGGCCCCAGTGCCGGCCGTCTTGGCATTGCCGGACGTGTCCGTGGCCGTCACCTTAACGTTTAAGGCGCTCGGGCGGGTGGTGGCCGTGAGCGTAGCGCGGAACAGGTTGGTGCTGATCAGCGCGCTGCCGGAGAGCGTGTTTTGCATGCCCGCGACCACGATCTGAGGCGCGGCAAGCAGCGTCTCATCGGACGAAACATCTATCGTGACGACCTCCTTGGATAGCGTCTGGGACAGCGACACTACGATCGTCGGAGAGATGTTGTCGGTGGCGGTGCCGGAAAGGCCCGCAACGGCTACAAGGTTGCCGGCCTTGTCGGACAGCGAGCTGCCGATGACCGAGACGGATGGCTTGGCATCGGACGCCATCGCCGCAACCGTCAGGTATACGCTGGAGGCATCCGCCGCGAACCACTCGGCAGCCGTCGGGGCCGCGTTGTTCACGCGGAAGTCGGCAGCCTGTATGGTCGTGCCGTCGAGGAACTCATTGAATACGACGCGGATGGACGTGTTCTTGCCCTCGGACGCGGTCACGTTCGGGGCGCCGGAGGCGAAGTGCTGGCCGGTCCTTACCGGGTTGCCCGAGGCCAGCGTCGGGGCCACGGTGTCGACGCGGAAATCGTAGTCGTCGGCGACCAGGTTGGACGTGTTGCGGTCGCTATTGCCGATGTTGCCGGCCTTGTCCTTGGCGGTTACGCGCCAGACAACGGTCGTCTCACCGGCAGGGACGTTGACCGTGCTCTCAGCCCTGTAGCCGCCGGTGATCGCGTTGACCACAGGGGCCGTGGGGCTCAGAACGGTTGCAGGGGCAGTGCTCACGATCTCGAACGTAATGCTGTTAGGGGCGATCGTTGAATCGGCATCGGTGATGTCGGCGATAATGCGGACCGCCTGGGTCTTGGTGGAAAGCTGGTGCTCGGGCGTGACGACCGAGACGACAGGCTTGGTGGTCTCAACGGTAACGGAAGCCGTCCGGTTGGTGCCGCCGTCGTTATAAACGACGGTGATCACGGAGCCGCTGGTGACCGCAATCTTCGGGCGAGGCGTAGTAGCCGTCGTCGTCGAGTTGGTCAGGTCGGTGGCCGCGGCCGTGCCGAACTTGCCCTTGAAAATGCCGGTCGAAGCGCCGGTCTCAAGGACAAGCATGCTGAAGCCGGTGGCATCCTGCGTGCTGCGGACGGTGACCGAGGCGGTCTGCACATCGTGCGCAGTATAGGTGACCTGAAACGCGACAAGTGCGCTGACGCTGGAGGTGGCCGTGTTCTTGAAGGTCAGCAGGCCGTCGGCGGCGTTGACGCCAAAGGGGTGGTATTTGGTGACGACGCCGGATGTGGACGATTGGGTCACACGGGCGAATGTCGAATCGGTGGACGTGACCGTGACATCAAGGAAGTTGACGATGCCGTCGCCGGTATTATCCAGGATCGGGAACTTGGCTACGCGGACGACGAACTCCTGGTTTGCGGCCACAACGCCATTGCCAAGGTTAGGAGTGATGTGCGCGGAATTGAAGCCGGTCGTCTCATTGCTCTGGAGGACGCCGGTGTTGAGGTCGGAGTCCTCAACCGTTACCTCAACCTCGTCCGCAGCCGTGGTCACATTGGTCACGTAAGCCTTGCTTACCGTGACGGTGCCAACTGCCGCGGATGCGGGCATAGAGGCAAAGAGAGCTACCAACAGGGACAGGACCACTAACAGAGGAACAATCCTAGCCATTCTTCTCACTTAGCTACCCCCTTTTCGGTGTATGCTTGATTTCCAAAATAGGACCATAGTCAGCACAGACAGCGTACCGGGCCGTCCGCACCAAGCTCCTTGAGTTGTACATCACGCCCGAAGCTATGTCAAGCTACGAGCGCTACACGTTTAAGGCATTCACGCAACCCAGGCCTGCAGTCCCAGACTGACCAAACGCCGCCACGTGTTTTGGAGACGCACAAGTCTCCTTGGGATCTCTCCCAAAGCAAGCGAAATGTTATAGCACCAAGTATGCAGTGTCAATAAGATTAGGCGCTTACATTCCGCCTGTTCGCCGTATGGGCCGGTCAACCCACCGCGCGCCCGCGGAACGTGCCATTTCAATAACACCGCCGCTAGCGCCTTCAGCCCAATACAGAAGTAATTTTGCTCCATGAAGCATTACCGCTGTATTACTTGAACGAGCTAGCCCAACTGTCGCAAAAAGAGGCGGGCGCATCTCGGGCGCCCGCCTCTCCTACCGGCGGTCAGTCATATATCTCGTTCGCCAGGTTGGCGAGGAACTCCTGATTGTCGCGGGTCTTCGCCAACCGCTCGATCACGCGGTCGATGGCCTCGCTGGAGTACTTTGCGTCCTGATTGATCATGTTGACCATGCGGCGCAGCAGCCACACTTTGCTGAGGGTCTGCTCGTCCAGCAGCAGCTCCTCGCGGCGAGTGCCGCTGCGGAGGATGTCTATGGCCGGGAATACGCGGCGCTCCGCAAGCTTCCGGTCCAGGTGGATTTCGAGGTTGCCCGTGCCCTTGAACTCCTCGTAGATAACGTCGTCCATGCGGGAGCCGGTATCCACGAGGCACGCCGCAAGTATGGTCAGGCTTACGCCGTCTTCCACCTTGCGGGCCGCGCCGAAGAACTTCTTGGGCGGGTACAGCGCCACGGGGTCGATACCGCCGGAGAGCGTCCTGCCGCTCGTGGGCACGGCCAGGTTGTAAGCGCGGGTCAGGCGCGTGAGGCTGTCCAGCAAGATCACAACATCCTTGCCGGCCTCCACAAGGCGCTTGGCGCGCTCGAGCACCAGCTCGGCGACGCGGCAATGGTCTTCCACAGGCTCGTCGAAGGTGGAGCTGTAGACCTCCCCGTCGACCGACCGCACCATGTCGGTCACCTCTTCAGGGCGCTCGCCGATGAGGGCGACCATGAGGTGGATGTCCGGGGCGTTGGCGGTAATGCCGTTGGCGATCTGCTTGAGAAGGGTCGTCTTGCCCGCTTTGGGCGGGGAAACGATCATGCCGCGCTGGCCGCGGCCGACCGGGGCCACCAGGTCGATGAGGCGCGTGGAGAGCATGCTGCGCTTTGTCTCGAGCGGTATCCGCTCTATGGGGGAGATCGGGGTAAGGTTCTCGAAGTGGGGGCGGTCCCTCGCGGTATCGGGGTGGAGGCCGTTGACCGCCTCCACCCTCACAAGGCCGTAATAACGCTCCCCGTCTTTGGGCGCCCGCACCTGCCCGGCCACCTGGTCGCCGGTGCGCAGGCCGAAGCGGCGAATCTGAGACTGGGAGACGTAGACGTCCCCTGGGCTGGCGGCGACCTGGTGCTTTCCGCCCGGCCTGAGGAAGCCGTACCCCTCGTTCGTCATGGCGAGGATGCCGGTCACGAGGAGGTGGCCGTTCTGCTCCGCCTGGGCCTGCAAGACCTTGAGCATGAGGTCCTGGCGGCGCGGAGGGGCTCCCTCATCGAGAACGCCCATGTTCCTGGCTACTTCATGCAGCTCATCGTCCGATTTTGTCTGAAGCTCTGTGATGTTCATCTGTGACTCCGGGACTGTAAGTGACAGCCTGATGCTCCTCTTCTGCGAGGAAGAATGCGTGGTAATGCCGGTGAGGGCGCGAGTAGTTTGGGTGCAGGTCTATTGGAAGCAATTGTTGGCGAAGTAGTATGAACGTCGCTCTACGATGGGCCGCCAGATCTACCGGGTGAAGTGCTTTCGGGGGCCGAGCGGGCGCGAACAGCGACCGCAATCATAAAGGCCAGTCCGAAATGAGAAATCTCTTGAACACGGGTTGCAAAACGTTCCTGTTGCCCAACATCCGCCGAAGCGCCGACCGTGCTCGAGAGGTTGATACAGTGAGGTAATTTAATGTTAGCACAGGCTTTACGGTGCGTCTATACCTTCACTTTGCCGGGTTGCGGCTCGGCCGCCTCCGAGATGAGCGGGAGCTGGCCGCCCTCGCGCAGCGTGTTCTTGGCCACACCGATGAACTCCCTGAACAGCGGGTGAGTCCTGTTCGGCCGCGAAAGGAATTCGGGGTGGAACTGCACGCCCAGCATGAACGGGTGGCCGGCATGCTCCATTATCTCCACCAGCTTGCCGTCAGGCGAGAGCCCGGTAGGCCAGAGGCCGGCGTCTTCCATGCGCTCGCGGTACGCGTTGTTGAATTCGAAGCGGTGGCGGTGCCGCTCGTAGACCAGGTCCTGGTCGTACGCACGCCGGGCGATGGAATCGCCGACCAGCTTGCAGGGGTAGAGGCCCAGGCGCATCGTGCCGCCCATGGCCGTTACAGTCCGCTGGTCCGCCATCAGGTCAATCACCGGGTCCGCAGTCTTGGGATCGAATTCCGTGGAGTTCGCATGGTCCAGCCCGAGAAGAGACCTGCCGGCCTCGATGACCATGACCTGCATGCCCAGGCACAGGCCGAGGTACGGCACCTTCTGGGTGCGGGCATACTTCACCGTCTGCACCATGCCTTCGATGCCGCGCGGCCCGAAGCCTCCCGGGACAACGATGCCGCTCACCGCGCTCAGGTACTGCGCTGGGCCGTTCTCTTCCACGTCCTCCGCCCTGATCCACTTTACCTCAAGATTACGCCCGTGGGCGATCGCCGCGTGGAGCAGAGATTCCTTGACGGAGATGTAGGAGTCCTGCAGGTCCACGTACTTGCCGACGATCGCGATCTGCACGGGGTCCTTCGGCGCGCGTATGAGCTCCACCATACTCCGCCAGTCGGACATATCGCGCCCTGAGGCAGAGAGGGAGAGCGTGTCCACTACCTGATCGCCCAGGCCCTCATCCTCCAGGATCAGGGGCACCTGGTACACGGAGCTCACGGTTGGCAGGCCGATGACGCCCTGGCGTGGCACGTCGCAGTAGACCGCGATCTTCGCCTTGATATCGTCGGTGACCGGGTAGTCGCTACGGCAGATAATCGAGTCCGGTTGGATTCCGATGCCGCGCAACTCCCGAACGCTGTGCTGGGTAGGCTTTGTCTTGAGCTCGCCGGTGGCGGATATATAAGGAAGATACGTTACGTGGATGTAGAAAACCTTGTTCTTGCCCACGTCGTTGCGCATCTGCCGGATCGCTTCGAGGAAAGGCAGGCCTTCGATGTCGCCGACAGTGCCGCCGACCTCGATTACGATAACGTCCGTCTTGCTTTCGGCCGCGTGGGTCGTAATCTTCTTCTTGATGGCGTCCGTTACGTGGGGGACCGTCTGGATGGTGCCGCCGAGAAATTCTCCCTTGCGCTCTCGGGCGATTACCTCGCTGTATATCTGGCCCGCGGTAATGTTGGATGAACGGGTGAGGTCAACGTCTATGAAGCGCTCGTAGTGGCCCAGGTCCAGGTCCGTCTCGCTCCCGTCCTTGGTGACGAAGACCTCCCCGTGCTGGTAGGGGGACATGGTGCCGGGGTCCACGTTGAGGTAAGGGTCAAGTTTCAAGACGGATACGGTGACGCCGCGGCTCTTGAGAATCCGGCCTATAGAGGCAACGGTTATCCCTTTGCCGACAGAACTTACGACACCGCCGGTAACAAAGATGTACTTAGTCATTGACGCGCAACTCTAGGGTAATAGAGTATTGAGAGACTTCTGCGGAGTGAGACCGACCGACCACCGGAGACCCGGGCACAATGAGGCACTTCAAGTGAGATGGATACACGTGGCATCGGGGACATTCTTCAGGCTCCGCCTGAAAACGAGCGTTTTCCCCAAATTAAGGAATCCGCTGCCCACAGGCAGAGTATAGGCTTTGACGAACGGCACTGTCAATAACTACAACGGGCGATGTCTTTGCTCAGTGATATTGTCAGTAGGTAACTGCTCAGTGAATATGTCAGTCCATGAGAGGACTACATTTGACCGAGCGAGAAGCGAAGAGAGCACAGATACTGAACCTTGTTCTGGAGGGGCG
>VGZY01000024.1 GCA_016872355.1 SAR202 cluster bacterium
GTCCTCGATTGCCATGGACCAGCCCTGCCGCTCCATCCTTCCGGTAGGTCGCCAGAAGCCTCCATACCTGGCGCTCCGATACCCCCAATGCCGTGGCAGCTTGAGCCTTTGTCAATCGCTTCTCAAGGACAGCGTTCAACACTACCGTTCGTTTAGCCTCTCTCTCGCCCATTGTCAGTTCTTTCATAGACTGACATTTTCACTGCTCCCTTAACCCCTGACACTATCACTGCACCAATGCACCAACACGAGCCCACCCCTTATCAAAGTGCGGGGTGTGACGTACAATAGTACCTTAAGCCGGTTTGGGATTCGTTTGACACCCCTTTGCGGCGCTCCATATAATCGTTCACGAATGCGTGCAATACCGCGCACCGGGACGCGTGAGGACGAAATGACAAAGAGAACTTTCCAACCTAAAGTACGAAGGCGCTTCCGCGTGCACGGCTTCCGCGCCCGAATGGCGACGAATAACGGACGCAACGTGCTCAAGCGCCGCATGTTCAAAGGACGCCACAGGCTGACCGTGAACTAGAGTGGAACGGGTCCGCCGGACTATGCCCAGGGAACGGCGCCTGACGAAGTCCAGCGACTTTGGGGCGCTCCGAGCGGAGAACCGCTCGTGGTCGGACAGGCTACTCGTACTCAGGGTAAAGCGGAACGGCCTTGGGGTAAGCAGAGCGGGCTTTTCAGTGGGTAAACGGATCGGTAACGCGGTAACGCGTAACCGGGCAAAGCGTAGAATGCGAGAGGCAGTGCGCTTGACACCAGTCCAGCAGGGCTGGGATTTCGTGTTTATCGCTCGGAACGGTGTAGTTGAGGCAGACTTCAAGGAGATCTGCAGCTCGGTCGAGTCGCTGCTCAAAAGGGCCGGGCTGCTGGCGCGGGCGCCTGCTCCACCGCCCGGCGAGGCGGGCATCCCATGATGAAGCGGCTGTCGCTGGGAGCGATCAGACTCTACCAGACCTCGATGAGCCCCTATTTCAGGGGGCACTGCCGCCACACGCCGACCTGCTCAAGCTACACTTACGAGGCCATCTCCCGGTACGGCGTCCTGAAGGGCATCTGGCTCGGCACGAAGCGCATCGGCCGCTGCCGGCCTTTCGGCACCAGAGGTTACGACCCTGTGCCATAGCTTCCGGCCAACACCGGCGCCGGTCCGGATTAGCGAAGCGTAATTCTGTTCAAGGCGGACGTCCCATTTCCTCCCACATGTCATACAGAAACCTGCCCATCACGGCGATCTTGGCGGCGCTCTCCATCTTCGCGCTGGCCGCGTGCGGAGGGGCACCCACCCCATCCGGCTGGTCAGGCGCAGTGGTCCAGGGGGACCGCGTCTACATCGGCACCATGGACAGGGATGTCCGGGCCATAGACGTCAATTCCGGCGATACGGTCTGGAAGTTCCCCCTTCGCGGTACGACCGAGCTTAACCGCGCGGTCTACGGCACACCTGCCCTCGTTGACAACGTGCTGTACTTCGCCGTTTACGACGGGCTCATGTACGCCGTGAACACAAACGGACGCGAGGTATGGAGCACCTCCGTCGGCGGTGGCCACCCCTTCGTCGGCAGTCCTGCCGTTGCGGACGGCAAGGTCCTGATCGGCTCCAACGACCACCACCTCTACGCGCTGGACGCGGCCAGCGGCAGCCAGGTATGGCGCTTCAAGACCGGTAACATGGTCTGGTCGTCCCCTGTCGTGGACAACGGCAGAGTGTACATCGGCTCGCTCGACCAGAAGGTCTACGCCCTTCGGCTCTCTGACGGGTCAAAGGTGTGGGAGTTCGAGGCGGGCGGCTCCGTCACGTCCCGTCCCCTCGTGGCGGACGGGCGGGTGTACGTCGGCTCCTTCGGCTCGAAGTTTTTCGCGCTCAATGCCGATACAGGCAGCCAGGTCTGGGAGTTTGACGGGGCCGGGTCCTGGTATTGGGCAGACCCCATAAAAGACGCGACTACGGTCTACGCCGCCTCGCTGGACGGCAACCTTTACGCGCTGGACGCCGCCACGGGGGGGATGAAGTGGAAAGCGGAGACGAACGGCCAGATCACCGGCGCCCCGGCGCTGCTGGGGAGTTGGGTGATGGTGGGCTCCACCGACGGCCGCGTGAGAATTGTGAACGCGGCGGACGGCAGCTCAACCAATTCGTGCAACATCGGCCCGGCCATCCGCGCTCCGTTAACCGTGGCCGACGACCGCATTTACGTCAGCGCCGCGGACCGATCCATACGGTCGCTGACCATCAAGTCGAACGGCAACCCGGATGAAGAGTGGGTGCACCGCTCCAACAAGGAAGACCCGGTCGACAACGAGAGCGCCAGCGCGTGCTGATATCCCTACCCTGCCCTGAGTACATACCGTCGGCGCAGGAGTCCAAGAGAACTGTGAACGGTGGCCATTGGAAATAGTCAGCCTCTTATGGACTGAAATACTTATCCGACCGATGATCAACGGCCTTGTGCTGTTGTATTCGGTCCTGTTCCACAACCTGGGCGTTGCGATCATCGCGTTCACGGTGATCCTGCGCGTCCTGATGATCCCGCTGACGCTGCGGCAGAGCAAGCAGATGAAGAAGATGTCAGCCATACAGCCGCGGCTGCGGGAGATACAGACCAAGTTCAAAGACGACCGGGCGCGGATGTCCCAGGAGACGATGAAGGCCTACAAGGAGTCCGGCGTGAGCCCGGCGGGCTGCCTTGGGCCAATGATCATCCAGCTTCCGCTGTTCATCGCCTTCTACTCCGTGCTTCGGGCGGCATTGCCCTCCACGCCGGAGAGGCTGGCGGACCTGTCAAAGCACCTGTACCCCTGGCTCCAGGCGGTCAGCGACGCCATCCCCATCAACGGGCGCTTCCTGTGGATGGACCTGGGCCAGCTGGCCAGCGCAGGCACCTTCCCCTTCTTCCTGCCGGTGCTCGTGGGCGTTTCCACGTGGCTCATGCAGAAGGTCTCGACGATGCCGGCCAGCAACCCACAGCAGGAGCAGACGAACCGGACAATGCTGTGGATCATGCCCGGCATGTTCGCGGTCTTCTCCCTGAATTTCGAAAAGGGCCTGGCGCTATACTGGATTGTGTCTAACATCGCGGGCATGATCATCCAGGGGTTCATCACCGGATGGGGTCCGCTCATAAATACGTTCAAGGGATTCGGCCGCAAGCGACAGCCTGCGGACGCCGCGCCGGCCAATGCAATAGCTCCGGCCGCGTCCAAGACCGCAAAGCCCCCGACAGAGGAGGCGCAAGCAGATGAAGACAATAGAGAGAACGGCAAAGACGGCGGAGGAAGCGATCGAGCTGGCGCTCAAGGAGCTCGACGTCGAACGCACGGAAGTCGAAATCGACGTCATTAGCCGCGGCAAGGCCGGCATCCTGGGAATCGGCGGAGAGCCCGCCCGCGTGCGCGTTACGCTCCTGGAGAAGCCGAAGGCCGAGGAGCCGCCGAGCGTCGCCAAGGTGGCCGTTGAGGTGCTGGACGGCCTCATCAAAAACATGGGCGTCACAGCAGTCGTCAACCTGCGCTCCACCTTCCGCGAAGACGTGGGAGGCCCCGTGCTGGAGATCGACGGCGACGACTCCGGCCTCCTCATCGGGCGGCGCGGAGAGACCCTCCGCGCGCTGCAGTTCCTCGTCACCTTCATCACCGGGCGCAGGACCAATGAGAAGGTCAACATCTTCGTGGACATCTCCGGCTACCAGGCGCGGCGCTACCAGGCGCTCGAGAACATGGCGCTAAAGGTTGCCCAGCGGGTGGAGTCGTCCGGCAGGCCGATCACGCTGGAGCCGATGCCCCCCAACGAGCGCCGCGTCATCCACATGGCGCTGGCGGACAACCCCCGCGTGAAGACCGCCAGCACCGGCGAAGGCGACCACCGCCAGGTGGTTGTTGAGCCGGCGCGGTAGGGTCGGGGTGCGGGGCTGACTGCCGACCGTCTGCTGCTGTATCATGTTAACTGACTGATCGAATATGGAGGCCGAACCATGAGAGGCCGCGGCGATTCAAGTCAGGTTATCATCGGGTCGATAGTCATTCTTGTCGGCGTTCTGTTTCTCCTCGAGACCACTGACGTCATCAACGTCGGCAACGTCTTCTAGTGGGTCCCTTCGCTTTTCATCCTCTACGGCATCTGGCTCATCGTCAAAAACGGGTTCCGGAGCCTCACCGGCCCAATCGTCATCATCACCGTTGCCGCGATCGTCCAGGCCGCAATGCTCGGAGTGAACGTCGGCGACCTGTGGCCGGTAATCCTGATCGTCGTCGGCCTCTCCATCATCTTCGGCGGGATGCGCGTGAAGTCACGAAGAATGGCCGATAAGGCAACCGTGGACATGGACTCCGTGAATGTCACCGCCGCGCTGAGCAGCTCGGAGCAGCGCGTGCTATCTCAGGACTTCAAGGGCGGCCAGGTCACTGCCATCATGGGCGGCGTGGAGATAGACCTGCGCGACGCCCATGTGCTCGAGAGGCCTGCGAAGATCGACGCTACGGTCATTATGGGCGGGGCGGAGATAAGCGTGCCGGAAGGCTGGGTTGTACGCTTCGACAACGTGAACTTCATGGGCGGCTCCGGAGACGAGCGCAAGCGGCGACATATGGAGCCCCCTGCGGACAACAAGCCTGACCTGCTTATTACGGGCCTCGTGCTCATGGGCGCGGTGGAAATCAAGTCCTGAGCGCCACGCGGTTTGACGCTCCAATGGCGCCTACGTACAATGTGGGCGATTCGCTTCCCTGCGCCTCCCATTACTTCGCACCTACGGAGTCACAATGCTCAAGATCATCGACCAGGGCGTAATCTCGAAGGTACCCGGTCGGGGCGCCTATATGCCCACCATTACATTGCTGCCTGACGGCACATACGTTGCCGCGCAACACGTGGGCGCCGGGCTGGGCACGCCCGACAACCACATCGAGCTGCTGCGGTCAAAAGACCTGAAGACGTGGACAAACGAAGGCAGCGTGCACGACGCCGATGACGAGCTGGACAAGTGGTGTTACCGCGGCCCCAGGGTGATCGTGGCGCCGGACGGCCGGTGGGCGCTTGTCTCCACGCGGTTTGAAAAGGGCGATACCTTCAACGTGCAGACCGAGGCCGTGCCCACGTGCGAGCTCGTTCTTATGTGGTCGGGCGACCAGGGTCGCAAGTGGTCGAAGCCGCAGATAGTGCCCGTGGGCTACCCTTCCGACCAGTACACATGGAACGGCACTGGGTACTTGCTCCAGATATCGCCGAAGAGGTGGATGTTCCCGTTCGAGACGTGGAAGCCGGAAGGCTACACGGGGCTGCCCAACCAGGTCGCGGGGGCCGTGTTCTCTTCCGACCAGGGGAAGACGTGGGGCGAGCGAACGGAGTTCCACCGGGACAGGCAGGTCAAGAAGCTGTGGTGGGACGGGGCGTACGCCATCATGCCGAACGGCGACCTTATCTCGCTCTTCTGGGTGCACCTGTACGGGACGAGCGAGGACACATTCAACCACTGGTCCATATCGAAGGACCAGGGCAGGACGTGGTCCACGCCGCGGCCGACGAACCTTCGCGGCCAGGTATGCGCGCCCATACCCCTGAAGGACGGGCGGGTGGCGGCAGTGTACAACTACCGCCACGAGCCGCAGGGCGTACACGTCGCGCTGACGAAGAATTTCGACCACTTCGACACGGACAATGAGGTGAAGGTCTTCGACGCCAGCAAGGAGGCCACGCTGGGCAAGCCGGAGGCGGGGACGTTTATTGCGGAGCATATGAAGATTGCGTTCGGGAAGCCGAGCGGGATGACCTTGCCGAACGGCGACATCCTCACGCACTTCTGGTGCACCACGCAGGGCGTCACACACACGCGCTGGGTGCGGCTGAAGGCGGAGTAAGTGTTTCTGAGGAGAGTCCCATGACCAGGACCGTAAAGAACGACGTACCATTCGCCGCCGGCGTGGTGGGCAGCCTGCCGCGGCCGAAGGCCGTGATAGAGATGCTGCCGCAGACCCCGAGCCCGGAGGCGTCCCGCTCGCCCAACATGGATGCCGCCGCGCGCTTCGCCATCGCGCTGCAAGAGACAGCGGGGCTGGACCAGGTGAGCGACGGGGAGTGGCGCAGGCACGCGTACACGCACATCATCGCGGACATCGCCTCCGGCTTCTCGGCCGACCTGCGAGAGAACCCGCGCCGGTGGGGCATATCGATCACGGAGCCCATGGTGGTCAAGCGCCCCGGGCTGATAGCCGAGGAGGCGAAGTTCCTCGTCAAGCATACGTCAAAGATGACGAAGGTGTGCTTGCCCTCGCCTTACCTGCTGGGCGTGCGCCTGTGGGAGAAGGACGTCTCGAAAAAGGCCTACCCTACCCGCGACAAGTTCATCGACGCGCTGGTGCCCATCCTCCGCAACGAGCTGATTGAGGTGGCGAAGACCGGCGTGACCACTGTGCAGATAGACGAGCCGCACCTGTGCGTGCTTGTGGACCCCAGCTACCGTAACTCGTTCGATAACGCGCAGTACGAGATGGACCTGGCGGCAGCGAAGATCAACGAGATCATCCACGGCATCAAGGGCGTGCGGCTGGCGCTGCACCTGTGCCGGCGCAACTGGGGCCGCAAGGGCTGGGGCGCTGAAGGCGGCTACGAGCCGATCATCGACACGATGAAGAAGATCAAGGTGGACCAGTACGTGATGGAGTTCAGCATCCCCGTGGCCGGGGATGTGGCCATCCTGAAGCAGATGCCGGAGGACTCGCTGATCGGCCTGGGGTGCGTGGAGTGCCGCTTCGAGAAGATCGACACGCCGGAGGAGATCGTCGCGCGGGTGGAGAAGGCACTCCAGTACGTGGAGCCGCAGCGCATCAGCCTGAACCCGGACTGCGGCTTCGCCCCGGGGCTCGGCATCCCGATGGACCTGGACGAGCCCTACCAGAAGCTCAAGAACGAGGCCGAGGCGGCGAGACGGCTCCGCGAGAAGTACGCCTAGGGAACGCGGGCCGTAAGCTCCAGCGTGGCGAGCGCGTATTCAAACATCGGCAACAGGTCCTTGAAACGAGCGGCCGGCGCACTATAGGTTATGGCTACGCCCAGCCCGCCGTCTTTCACGATCAGCGTGATGCCCTGCGCCTGGCCATCCCTGCTGCTGAACTCTATTAGCTCACCTGGCAGGCCCTTGTTTGTGGTCGCCTGTTTGCGCGTGAGCAGCCGCACAGATGGATCGACCTGCTGGGCGTCTATCATCGCCGCGTTCGCGTACTGCTCAAGGCTCATGGCCTCGCGCCCCCTGTCCGCCAGCTTCTCCTCCGCAATCGTCAGGACTGTGCCGTTTTCGGAAAGGAACACCTCAACGCCCGCAATAGGCAGGTCGTTCAGTATCCTCAGGTCCACAGGGTGCTGGACTGCCACCGTCCCATCCTCACTCAGGAAGTACCTCATTGGGCCGAATGGGCTGTCCACTATCTCCGATTCGAGCGACGGCGCCGCAATAGAAGGCCTTGATAGCGCCTCCTCATTGATATTCACCGTCCAGTAGACCTTCACTACATAGCCGAACGGGCCGTCGCCGAAAGCGTCCGTGACGGCAACAACGAAGCGTTCGGACCGCTTGCCCATGAACGTGATCGCCGGCTTCGGTCCGAACTCCCACTCCGCGCTGTCGAAGTCCTGGTAGTAGCGGTCGTATATCCTCCCCGCCGGACCCACGGATAGCTGAGGGGTCGAATATGGCGTTTCCACCTCAACACGTACCATCATCTCCTCTTCGGGAAGCTCGTCCGGCACCTTGAAGATGAAGTAGTCGGTATCCGAAGGGTAGTCGAAAAACGCCCTGTAATCGCCGAGGGTAATTGACTGGCCGTCGTCCGGGTCCTCCAGCGGGATAAGGTCCACGTTGCCGGTGATGGTGACGGTCTCCGGCTGAGTGAGGAGCGTTATCAACCGCACGAAATGGGGGCCTTCCAGCTGGGTCTTGCCCTCAAGGGAGCTTCCGCTCGTATTGTTGCCGCCGGACGCCCCAAAGAGGTTCCTGCCCTGGCTGTCGATGAAATGGACCACGCCCTCAGTTGGGCTAACGTCCACCCTGACCGTAGTGTTTCTGACCTCGTTCACGACGAACACAGCCGAGTCGAACTGACGGGCCAGCTCCACCTCGTGCGTCTTGCGCCCGCCCTCTTCCGGCACCCGCCTAGATATCACACTGCTGTGGGACAAGGCCACGGTCATCATCGCTATCCGAGGCGCAATGTCGTAGGCAGAGGCCGCCAGGCCGTATCCCCCCTTTTCCTGGCTTATACGCAGGCCGGAGATGCCTATGAGGTCGCCGTCCCGGGAGACGAGCGCACCGCCGCTTTGACCGCCTGCGAGAGACGCGTCCGTCTGGAAATAGGTCATCCCCATGTCGCCCCACTCCCTTAGCCGGGATATGAGGCCGCGAGAGATCGTCGGCGCTGAGCCGGATATGTTGTCGCCGGGGTAGCCGACGAGGAAGGAATCGCTGCCCACCGCCTCCTGCTCCCCGTTCACAAGCACCAGCGGCGTCACCTCCGTTACAAACGGCCCCACCAGCGCCAGGTCGGCGACACTGTCCTGCTTGAAGACCGGGGCGTCTTCGAACTTCTTGCCGTTCGGGAAAGTCACCGTCACGCGGTTGAACGGCCATACCACGTGGGCGTTGGTGAGCACGTACCCGCCTTCGATCAGGACGCCGCTGCCCGTCGTCCGCGAGGGCGTCTGGATAAACACTACCGCCGGCGACACCTTTGCATAGATCTGCGAGGACGTGAGCGGAGCGGGCGTGGCCGTTGGCGCGGGTGTGGCGGTGGGCTGCGGCGTCGGGGACGGCGATGGCACGGCGGTCGGCTCGGACGTTGCGGTAGCGGCGATCGTCACAGTGGGCTCCGGCGTCGGGGAGGAAGGCGCGGCGGGCGGGTCGCACGCCAGGCATGTCCTAAGAAGGGTGGCGAGCAAAGCAACAACGGCCCTGGACATGTGGCGCCTCCGCGTGCGGGACGGCTAGGATATTGCGTCAATATCCCAGCTTCAGGCGCTCATCATACCAGGGCCGTTATGCAAAGTGTCGCGGATATCGTACGGATTTGCGTGAACTAGTGCTTCACGAGCCCTCTGACCAGCACATGCTCCAGCCAGTCGTTGCTGTCGTTGACTACGGAGTGCTTGCACTTCGGCGGGATGTAAACGGCATCGCCCGCCTTCACTTCGACAACGCGACCGTCCAGGTGGACCTTGCCGTGGCCCTTGATGATGTAGACCACGTGCTCCTTGTCGTTATGGTCGTGGAGAGGCTCCTCCATGCCGGGCTGGAGCAGGCGGTAGGTGAACCCGTGGATGCCGCCGCCCACGAGCACCTGCTGCTTCTCGCCCTCCGGAATCACCTCGCCCTTTTTTCGACGAACACCTTCCAGCCCACCGCGCCGTGGCTGTTCGCGGGCTCCTGCTCCGTCCAGTGCCTGACCGTTCCTGCCATTGCCGTACTCCTCCAGATTATTGTTTGACCATTCCGGTCACCAGCGTGTGCACCAGCAGGTCCGTGCCATCGTTAATCAGGAAGTGACGGCACTTCGGCGGCACGTAAATCGAATCGCCGGGGCCGACATCGGTCACCTCGCCGTCCAGGCTTACCTTCCCGTGCCCGCTGACGATGTAGATGATATGCTCCTTGTCCTCGCGCTCGCGAGGGGGTTGCTGCATCCCCGGGGCCAGCATGAGGTAGTGGAATGCGTGGAGGCCGCCCGCGCCGAGGACGACGCGCTTTTCGCCCGCCGGCGGCTGCGTCTGATCCTTGCGCTCCGCGAAAATGTTGCGGCCGACAGTGTTGTGGCTGCTCGCGGTATCCTGCTCGCTCCAGTGCCTGACTACGCCCGCCATACGTGGCTCCACCAATTTGTTGCGCCGGAATCTTAGCAGAACCGCCGCCCCCTCAACAACGCAAAGGGGCCCGGGCACATCGCGCCCGGGTCCCTTTCCTGTCTGGCCTACTACCAACTACCCACTACTTACTACTTGCTAGCCGCCGATTTTCCCCTTCGGGTGGATCGGCTTGCCGACCTCGGCGCTGATGATCAGGTGCTCCAGCCAGTCGTCGCTGTCGTTGATGAGGCCGTGCTGCACCTTCGCGGGACCGTAGACGGCGTCGCCGTCGCGCACGGGGATCGTCTCGTTCCCGACGATCATCTTGCCCTTGCCGGAGGTGAAGTAGTACACCTGCTCCATATCGGCATGGTCATGAGTGCCAGTCTGGAGGCCCGGCTGCAGGCGATGCAGCGTGATCTTCTTAACGCCCGTCGCCGGCGCTTCGTTGTACGTCTTGCCCTCCTGCCCCAACGGGCCGAACACGCTCCACAGCAGGGCAGCGCCGTGCGAGACGCCGGGGTCGGAGTCCAGCCAGTTGCGATGGGCGATGACGTTCTTGAACTCCTTCGCCGCGATCTTCTTCTTGTTGACCTCTTGCTCCTCCGGGGAGACAACGCGGCCGTTCATGATCAGGTGCGCCAGCCAGTCATCGGTGTCGTTGATCATCTGGTGGTAGCTGCCGATAGGCACGCAGAGGACGTCGCCCTTCTTTACATTGTACAGCTTGTCGTCCACGTTCATCTTGCCGGAGCCCTGGGTGAAGTAGTAGATCTGCTCGCGGTCAAAGTGGATATGGTAGTCGCCGCTCTTGCCGGGCTGGATTATGTGGAGCGTCAGCGCCTGGAAGCCGCGAAGGGGGGCCTGCTCCCACTTCTTACCCTCCTGCCCTTCCCAGCCGAAGTACGCGTACACGATTGCCGTGTGGTGGGACACCACGGGCGTAATCTGGCGCCAGTTGCGGATTGCGACGGTCATTGCGAGACTCCTCCAGAGTTTTGTGTTCCGGGGCATTATACGACAACGGCGCGCGTGGCGAGACTACTTGAGATGGGCAGAAGGCCACAGGCCAAGGTCGGCCTCAAGGTCAAGAGCGTACACCACGGCGCCAGACAGGGCTTCCATCTTCTCGGCCGAGAGTGACGTGATCCTGGTCTGGAGGGTGGCCTTCTGAACAGTCACGATATCGTCCGCATTAACAACGCAGGCTACCGGCATGCCATCGCTTTCATCGAGTCCGACTTCCGCAGAGATTCCCCGGGCAGTGCGTGTTATCGGCGCTATCGTCACGGACGCGCGCTTGTCTATGACGGAGTCACGGGTGAGCAAGACTACTGGCCTGCGACCGGCGGGCGGCGGCAGCACCGCCCACCAGACCTCTCCTCGTCGCATCGGTTACCATTCCTCCGCCGGAAGAATATCCGCAAGCATGGCTTCCTGGGTTATCGCCATCACGTTATCCTCGGGAAAGCGCTCATACGCATCCCTATCATTCCTTTCCATCTCGCGCCTCTCCAGGTAGCGGAGGTAGAAGCGACACGCCTCCCGAATTGTCTCCGCGCGTGGAGTCCCTTCGGCATCGGAGAGTGCGTCCAGCGCCAGGAGAAGCTCCGGAGACATGGGGACCTGGATAATCCTCCCGCGCTGGGGCTTAGCGCCCTCAGTGGCCCTCCGCTTTAGCTTTGTGGTCATGGCCTCACCTCCCTGCATCACGATGCACCAATCATACCACAACATGTTCCACAATAAATTGTGGAAGTCTCACTTCTGCGCGGGTATCAGCACCGTAATGACCAGGTGCTCCAGCCAGTCTTCGCTGTCGTTTATGATCTGGTGCTTCGTGGGAGGGGGGATGTGGATGGTGTCGCCGGCGCGGACTGGGATGAGCTTGTCGTCCAGGTTCATCTTGCCCTTGCCGCGGGTGATATAGAAGATCTGCTCTTTAGTGGTGTGGGAGTGGTAGTCGCCCTCGGAGTGCGGCTGGAGGAGGTGGAGCGTGAAGTTCTGGTAGCCGATGAGCGGGGCCTCGGCGAGCGGCTTGCCCTCCGCCTTCTGGCCGAAGATGTTCCAGATGATCGAGGTCCCGTGGCCGATCGTCGGCTTGATAGTCTCCCAGTGCCGGATAGTGGCGCCCATAGCATCCCTCCCATGCGGATTTGGCGCGTAGGGTACGCCCGCCCCGCAGGGAAGGCAAGGGGCCAAACAGCCGAAGACCCCCTCCCTGTATCTCTCCCCTTCTCTCTACCCTATTCTGTCCCAGCCCGTGTACGGGCGGAGCACTTCCGGGACCACGATGGAGCCGTTTGCCTGCTGGTAGTTTTCCATGACGGCGATGACGACGCGCGCCACTCCCAGGCCGGAGCCGTTGAGGGTGTGCAGCAGGCGCGGCCTGGCCTCCGCGTCCGGGCGGTAGCGGATGTTGGCGCGGCGCGCCTGGAAGTCGGTGCAGTTGGAGCACGAGCTGACTTCCAGCCAAGAGTCGACGCCCGGCGACCACATCTCAACGTCGTAGGTCTTCACCGAGGCGAAGCTAAGGTCGCCCGTGCAGAGCTTGAGCACGCGATGCGGAATGCCGAGTCGCACCGCCACGTCCTCGGCGTCCGCCACCAGCTTGTCCAGCTCCTTGGCCGACTCCGCCGGCTCCACGAACTTGAACATCTCCACCTTGTCGAACTGGTGGACGCGCTTGATGCCGCGAGTGTCCCTACCCGCCGCCGCCTTCTCGCGCCGGAAGCACGGCGTGTGGGCGACGTAGTACTTCGGCAGGCCGCCGGGCGGGAGAATTTCGTCGCCGTAGAGGTTGGTTATCGGCACCTCCGCCGTCGGCACCATCCAGAGGTCGTCCTCTGCGTCGTGGTACATGTTCTCCGCGAACTTGGGGAGCTGGCCGCTGCCGGTCGCGGTCTTCGTCGTGACCATATACGGCAGGTAGAGCTCATCGTAGCCGTGGTCGACGATGTGCAGGTTGAGCATCCAGTTGATGAGCGCGCGCTGGAGCGTCGCTCCCTTGCCCTTGAGCACGTAGAAGCGCGAGCCGGAGAGCTTCGCGCCGCGCTCCAGGTCGATTATGTCCAGCTTCTCTCCAAGCTCCCAGTGCTGGAGCGGCTTGAAATCGAACTTGCGCGGCGCGCCGACGGTGCGGGCGACGACATTGTGTGACTCGTCCGGGCCGACCGGCACGTCGTCGTCGGGGATGTTGGGGATGACGAGCGCGACGGCGGCGAGCTCTTCCTCAACGCGGCGCGCCTCCTCCTCGAGCTCCTTGATCTTGCCGCCCACGCCGCGCATCTCCTCGATGAGCTCCGGCGGCTTGACCTTCATCAGGCTGATCTGCTTGCTAACGTCGTTGCGCCGCCCGCGCAGCGCGTCGCCCTCGACGATGATCTCGCGGCGGCGGGAGTCCAGCGCCAGCAGCCTGTCCACGGGGTCCTGGGACTGGCTGCGCTTCTCCAGCGCCTTTCGGACCCTCTCGGGCTCGTTGCGGATCAGGTCGATGTTTATCACGGCTGTACCTCGATGTCGGTGAACGAAAGGAAAAGAAGCCGGCTATGGCGATGTCGCGAGGATGGAACGGCCCACCCTCATCCGGTCCGCCGCGGCGGACCACCTTCTCCCTCAAAGGGAGAAGAGGGAAGGCGCCCTGCCACCCCACCCAATCACCCTCTCTGTCCCGCAAAGCCGGGACATCTCCCCCATCGAGGGGGAGACAAAGCCCGGGACGGGTCGGAGGGGCTGCTTCCCTCCTCTCCCTGAGGGAGAGGCCTTGGGGCGCTTTGGCCCAAAGGGTGAGGGCTATGGCTGTTCGACTCCTCCTCTCCCCGAGGGAGAGGCCTTTGCGGCTTTGCGCAAAGGGTGAGGGTGGGACAGTGGACACCTGGCGGCACATTTCGGGCTGACACGCCGCCGCACCTTGTCTATCTCTTCGTCCACTATTTAGATGTGAACGAATCAAGTATATCCGGTAAAATCGGGCCGCAATAGCCCTGCCCTTCCGTGCGCGCCCCCCTTGATGAATCTATCCGGAAGCTCTACCCTTCATGCTGTCCCGGGCCGCGCCACGCGCGCCCTATCGGAGGCCAGAATGATTGTAGACTCCCATGCCCACGCCTTCCCTTACATGGGTAGCGCTTCCGGCCACCGCTCCGCGCGGGAGCACCTGAAGTACGTGCAGCACATCATGATGAGCCACCACCAGCCGCAGCGCCGCGTGCTGGACAACGCCGTCGCGCCCTCCAACACGCTGTGGGACGGCCGCGACGCGGCGCTGGGAGCGATGCACCACGTCGCGTTTCGCGCGGGCGATTACGGCCGCTTCACCTGGGTGTCCAACGACGACGAGCATTACATCCAGTACTTCCCTCCCTCTCTTCGCGACATTGTCGCCACGCCCGAGCAGATGGTCGCGCAGATGGACTACCTCGGCGTCTCGAAGGCGGTCCTGCAGACGGGCCACCTGTACGGCAAGCTGAACACCTACATCGCCAGGGCGGTCCAGAAGTACCCTCACCGCTTCTGGGGCCTGGCGATGGTGGACGAGTGGAAAGCGGACCACCCCAGCGAGCGCCGGACGGTGGACCACGCCGTAAAGGAGCTGGGCCTCCACGCGCTGTGGTTCTACTCCGTTGCGCTCCGCCAGCACCGGCGCGCCGAGGCGCTGGATGACCCGGCCTTCTTCCCATTCTGGCGCCACGTGCGCAAGCTGGGGATCCCTGTATTCTGGTCGGTGAGCACCTCGTTCCCCGGCGCGGACGCCTACATGGCGGAGATGGACGCCTTCGGCCGCTGGGCGCACCGGTACCAGGATATCCCCGTCGTGTACACGCATGGCCTTCCGCTCGGGCGCTTTACGAAGGACGGCAAGATTTCAGTCCCGAAAGAGGCCTGGCGCGCGCTGGAGTCAAAAAACGTGCTGCTGGAGCTGCTCATCCCGATCGCGCAGGGCGCATCGTGGGAGTACCCGTTCGTGGAGGCGCGGCCGTTCATAAAAGAGGCCTATGAGCGCCTGGGCCCGGACCGCCTGGTGTGGGGCTCGGACATGCCCAACGTGGAGCGCCACTGCACGTACAGGCAGTCGCTCGACTACTTGCGGCTGCACTGCGACTTCATTCCGAAGGCGGACATGGAGAAGATAACCGGCAAGAACACGGCGAAGCTGTTCGGGGCATCGTGAGCGGCCTATGACGATCGACTTCCATACCCATATCTACCCCGAGTGGCTGCGCGACCAGCGGGAGAAGTACCTGTCGCGCGATGCCACGTTCGGCGAGCTGTTCGTGAGCCCGAAGGCGAAGATGGCCACAGCCCAGGAGCTTATCGCCGCCATGGACGAGGACGGCGTGCAGGCCTCCGTGGTGATGGGCGTCGGCTGGACGGACCAGGGGCTGGCGCGGGACGTTAACGACTACATCATCGACGCCGTTCGTATGTACCCGGGCCGCATCGTCGGCTTCGGCGGCGTCAACCCGGCGTGGGGAGACGCCGCGGTCACCGAGGCTGAGCGCTGCGCCCGCGCAGGGCTGCGCGGCATCGGGGAGCTACACCCGGACACGCAGGGGTTCGCCATCCAGGAGAGGAGGGCGATGGAGCCGCTGGTTGAGGTGCTCCGGGAGTACCGGCTCATTCTCACCACGCACTCCTCCGAGCCCGTGGGCCACCTGTACCAGGGGAAGGGCCATACCACGCCGGACAAGCTGTGGGCGTTTATAGAGAGCTTCCCGGACGTGAAGGTGGTCTGCGCGCACTGGGGCGGCGGCCTGCCCTTCTACGCCCTCATGCCGGAGGTCGCCGAGGGTCTTGCGAACGTGTACTTCGACACGGCGGCTTCTCCATTCCTTTACAGCGCCGGCATCTTCCGGCAAGCGACGGCACTGGTGGGCGCCGGGAAGGTGCTCATGGCGAGCGACTTCCCCCTCATCCGCGCCAAACGCATCCTGAAGCAGATCAACGAGGCCGCTTTAACCCCTGCGGACAGGCAGAAGATCGTGCACGACAACGCGGCCGCGCTGCTGGGCATCGCCTGACCTGCCGTCGCCTCCCAGGGGCAATTCAGCCTTCCATATTTTTGTCCGGCTACCTGCCCCGTGATATTATGAAATCCGTTCCGGGCTGACTTGCGCGGCCCTCCAGACGTTCTAACCTTCGTCAACCCTATCGATCACTCCCTCTTATCGCATGGAGATATCTGTGAAGCGCACCGTAATTGTCCTCTCCCTTATCGCAATTGCGCTATTCGCCATCGCCTGCTCGAAGGGCGACCCATCGCCGACGCCGACCCAGCCTCCGGCAGCGACGGCAACGGCCGTGCCGACAAGCTCGCCCACACCGGCGCCGCCCACAGCCACGCCGGTCGCCAACCCGCCCCAGGCGCAGGAGATACTGGGCACTTCTGCGAAGGCGATGCAGGCCCTGACTGCCGCGCACTTCGACATGGCCATAACAATGAAGGTCAGGAGCAATGACCTCACGCTCGATATACCGGTCTCACTGGTGGGAGACTTCCAGGCGCCGGACCGGTCGAAGGGCCTTCTCAAGATAGCCTTCGCGTTTCTTAACGTTGAATCGCAGGTCATTTCCGTCGGCGGCACCACCTACATCACCAACCCCACCACAGGCGCATGGGAGGTCAGCCCCGGCGCGTCCGCCGTATTCTCCAACCCGTCAGAGTTCTTCACGGCAGACACGTCTGCTTTGACCGGCCTCACGCTGGTTGGGGAAGAGACTGTAGGCGGCGTGCAGACCTTCCATATCCGCGGGAAGGCCATTTCCGGCACTTTCGGCGACGCCAGCGGCTCCGTGGACGTGGACTACTGGATCGGCATCCAGGACGGTTACGTCCGGAAGCTGGAGGCCACCGGGCCGATCAACCCCGGCCTGGAGCTTAGCCATCTCCTTACGGGCGTGAACACCACAAACGCCTCAATGGTCATGCGGATGACCCTCTCGGACTTCAACAAGCCGGTCATAATCGAAGCGCCGATCGTCGCCCCTCCCGCGCCGACGCCAGTGGCAAAGCAGTACCCGGGCGCGCCCGCGACGGTCATCGAGCCGGGGAAGACGTACACGGCCACGATAGAGCTGGCGAAGGGCGGCAACATCGTTATCGGCCTCTACTCCAACCTTGCGCCGATCACGGTCAACAACTACGTCTTTCTCGCGCGGGACGGCTACTACAACGGCGTCACGTTCCACCGCGTGATCGCTAACTTCATGGCGCAGTCCGGCGACCCCACGGGCACGGGCACCGGCAGCCCCGGCTACACCATCCCCAACGAGTTCAGCAACGAGCTGCGGCACGCCCAGGCCGGGATACTTTCCATGGCCAACGGGGGCATGCCCGGCGGCCGCCCCACAAACGGCAGCCAGTTCTTCATCACCTACGGGCCAACGTCATGGCTGGACGGCCTTAACCCGGACGGCAGCCCCAAGAGCTGCTCAGAGCCCCAGGTGGCGTGCCATTCCGTCTTCGGAATCGTCCTTGAAGGGATGGACGTGCTGCGCTCGATCGCGCCGCGCGACCCGGCATTCGCGACGGCGCCGGGAGACGCAATCAGGTCGATTACTATCCAGGAGTACGCGGCCGGGCAGGGCCCGGATATCCCCCTGCCGGAGGCCGTCAAGCCTGCCGCCAGTGACATGGCAGACGCACGGTATATGCATGTCGCCGCGGCGCTACACGACGGCAGGACACTGGTGGTGGGCGGCATCGGCCAGAGCGGCCCCCTATCCTCCACGGAAATCTTTGACCCGGCAACCAACCGGTGGACAACCACCGGAGGCACCTCGCAGCCGCGAGCCATCCATTCCGGCGTGACGCTCAAGGACGGCAGGGTCCTCGTTTCCGGAGGCCTCAATGCAGCCGCTACCGCGTACATTAACCTGGCGGAGGTCTTCAACCCTGCCACCGGCGCGTGGACGGTGACCGGCCCCATGTCTGAAGTGAGGGGCGGACACTCGGCAACACTGCTGGGCGACGGCCGCGTGCTGATTGCGGGCGGTTCCACCGGCCAGGCGACGCTGAAGACAGCGGAGATATACGACCCCGCCACGAGCGTGTGGACCAGGGTGGCGGATATGGCGCACGGGCGGGACGGCCATTCGGCCACTTTGCTTGCGAATGGGAAGGTGCTGGTTGCTGGAGGCGCAGATGAAACGACGAGCTCCCTGGCGACGACGGAGGTCTATGACCCGGCGACAAATTCGTGGTCGAGCGCGGGCAACCTCGCGGCCGCCCGATCATCGCACACCGCCACACTGCTTCCCAACGGCAATGTGCTGGTTGCAGGGGGCGGCATCGATCCTGTTGGGGTGATAGGCACGACGGAGATCTACGATGCCGTGGCTAACAAGTGGACAGGCGGCGCCGGCATGTCCACCCCGCGGGCCGGGCACAGCGCGGTGGCGCTGAAGGACGGAAAGGTGATGGTCATGGGCGGGCTGGACAATACACCGGCGCCCATAGCCGCGGCTGAGATCTACGACTCCGCCACAGGCATCTGGGTGCCGGCGATGGACATGCCCAGCGTGCGCATTCTTCACAGGACGCTGTTGCTCAGTGACGGCCGCGTGCTCTCAATAGGTGGCGTTGGCGTTAACTCCCTGCTGGCCTCCATTGCCTTATACGACCCGGCGACAGGCCGCTGGGCGGAGCAGTGAGTCACCCCCCAATGTGGTACATCTCCACTTTCTTGCGGCGGGGCTGGGTGAGCGAGGTGCGCTCCTCGGAGTAGCGGTCGTCGCGCTTGCGCCACGTGCCCATGAAGATCTCGCGCAGCTCGCTGTCTGTGGCGCCGGCGCGCATGGGACCGCGGAGGTCTACGCCGCTGCCCGCGAACAGGCACGTGTACATCTTCCCTTCGGGCGAGAGGCGCAGCCTCGTGCAGTCCCCGCAGAACGGCTTGGTGACCGAGGCGATGATGCCGATCTCCCCGCCGCCGTCCCGGTAACGGAACCGCAGCGCCACTTCGCCCCAGTAGTTGCTCTCGATGGGCTCCAGCGGCATTGCCGCGTCTATCCGTGCCACGATCTCGTCCGCCGTCACAACCTGGTCCAGCTTCCAGTCGTTCCGCGTGCCAACGTCCATATACTCGATGAACCGCAGGATGTGGCCCCGGTCCTTCATAAACTTCGCCAGGTCCACGATGGTGTGGTCATTCACGCCTCGCTGGACGACGGAGTTGATCTTGATCGGGGTCAGGCCGACACGCTCCGCCTCGGCGATGCCTGCCAGCACGCGCTCCGTGCCGAAGCTGCGGCCGTTCATCTTGCGGAATACGGCGTCGTCCAGGCTGTCCAGGCTGACGGTCACCCGGTGGAGGCCGGCGTCCTTGAGCGCCTGGGCCTTCTGGGCGAGCAGGTAGCCGTTGGTGGTCATGGTGAGGTCGATACCGGCGGGTTTCATCTCTGTGTTCCTCTCCCCCCGGGAGAGGATGTCGCGCTCCGGCGACAGGTGAGGGATGAGACTTTTTCCACTTTCTCCTCTCCCCCCGGGAGAGGATGTCCCGCCCCGGGACAGGTGAGGGCTCGCCTCAATCTTCGCCAGCATCCCTACCAGTGTTTCCACCTGGTTTCGCACGAGCGGCTCGCCGCCGGTCAGGCGCACCTTGGCCGCGCCCATGCCGACGAACATCCGGGTGAGGCGCGTGATCTCCTCGAAGGTGAGGAGGTCCGGCTTCGGCAGGAACTCGTATCGCTCGCCGAATATCTCGGCGGGCATGCAATAAGTGCAGCGGAAGTTGCACCTATCGGTGACGGACACCCGCAGGTCCCGGAAGGGGCGATTCAGTTTATCTAATACCTGGATCAAACCTTTACCTACTCCTCCTCTCCCGGCTCCGCGGGAGAGGAGGCCCCGATTCCATCGGGACAGGTGAGGGCGGCTGTTCGGCTCTCTCTGTCCCCCTACGCCCCCGCCCAGCGCTTCAGCGCCGTGGCGGCCTTGCGGAACGCTGCGCCGCGATGGCTCCGGCGGTTCTTCTCTTTCGGCGGCAGCTCCGCCATCGTCTTGCCAAGCTCCGGGAACAGGAAAATCGGGTCGTAGCCGAAGCCGTTGCTGCCGCGCGGCTCGAACGCAATCTCGCCGTGGCATTCGCCTTCGAAGATGTCCAGGCGGTCGTCATCCCAGCAGACCGCAATTACGCTCCGGAACCGGGCGCGCCGGGCGCCTGCCTTTACATTCTTCAACTTCTCAAGCAAAAAAGCAATTTTACGGTCGTCCGAGGCGCCCACGCCGGCGTACCTGGCCGAGCGCACGCCCGGCTCGCCGCCGAGCGCCTCCACCTCCAGCCCCGAGTCGTCGGCAAGCGTCGCCAGGCCGCTCAGGTCTGCGTAGGCGCGGGCCTTGAGCACCGCGTTCTCCTCAAAAGTCTCACCCGTCTCCTCCACGTCCGTCGTGATGCCCACATCCGCGAGCGAGAGCACCTTCACCGGGTAACCGGTCAGCATCTCGGTCAGCTCCTTGACCTTACCTTTGTTCGTCGTCGCGATTAGAAGGTTTTTCATCTGTGCCTCTTGGTGCGTTGGTAAAACCAAAGGGCTCCGGTGACGCCGGAGCCCTTCCGCATATGCCTGTGAAAATTGGACCTAAGCCTTGACGGGCTCTTTCTCCATGTCCGGAGTGTACTTGCCCAGCGCCGCAGCGCTCGTCAACTGCGCGCGGTGGTGGTAGGCCCTCTGCGCGCGGACGATGTTCTCAGGCTTGCCAGCCCAGGCCTTGAGCGGGGCTGCCTGCAGGCCGCGGCCGTATGAGTAGCTGAGCTTCCACGGCGCTCCCGCCTTCGCGGCGTACTGGTTGATGGCGTTCAGGTTGACCGTGGCCTCCTCGTCGCCCTGGCCGCCGGAAAGGAAGACGATGCCCGGCACGGCGGACGGCACGGTGTGCTTGAAGCACGTGACCGTCTTCTCCGCAACGTCCTCAGTCCTGGCGCGGCCCGCCGGCGACTCTGTGCCTGCGACGACCATGTTCGGCTTCAGGAGCATTCCTTCGAGCACCACCCGCTGCTTGGCCAGCTCGTGGAAGGTCTCCCGCAGGGTCGCCTCCGTGACCTCGTAGCAGCGCTCGATAGTGTGCTCGCCGTCCATCAGCACCTCGGGCTCGACGATCGGCACCAGGTTCGCCTCCTGGCTGAGGGCGGCGTACCGCGCCAGCGCGTGGGCGTTGACCTCAATGCAGTACCGGCTCGGGATGTTCTTTCCGATGGTAATGACCGCGCGCCACTTCGTGAAGCGGGCGCCAAGGTCGTAGTATTCCTTCAGCCGCTCTCGCAGGCCGTCCAGGCCCTCGGTGACGACCTCGTTCTCGGCGCCCGCGAGCGGCTTGGTGCTCTTGTCCACCTTGATGCCGGGAATGACACCCTGGCTTTGAAGCACCTTCACCAGCGGCGTGCCGTCCGCGGCCTTCTGGCGCAGCGTCTCGTCGTACAGGATTACGCCGCTGATGTACTGGGAGGCCCCTTCCGTTCGGAAGAGCATCTCCCTGTAGATGCGGCGGTTGTCTTCCGTGGACTCCACCTTTATGGAATCGAAGCGCTTCTTTATTGTGGGCGCGCTCTCGTCTGCGGCAAGGATACCCTTGCCGGGCGCGACCAGGTCCCTTGCGGTCAGGGTCAGTTGCTTGAGGTCCATGAATAACTCCTTCGCAGTTTCTTGCTGTGGTGGTCCTCTGGGCTATCCCGCGGCGAGGATTGACACAACTTTTTCAACTACGTCCTTATTGCCCAGGATGAGCGGCGTCTTCTGGTGGTTATCTGAGGGCTGGATGTCCAGGATGCGCTTCGTGCCGGACGACGCTGCGCCGCCGGCCTGCTCGGCCACGTACCCAAGGGGGTTGGCCTCGTACATCAGCCTCAGCTTCCCTTCCGGACTCTTCTTGTCGCCCGGGTAGAGGAATATGCCGCCCTTGAGCAGGTTGCGGTGGAAGTCCGCCACCAGCGAGCCCACGTAGCGCTGCGAGTGGGCGTCGCGCAGGGTGGTGATCGCCTTCTGGGTGGCCGAGTCCCAATTCTTGAAATTGCCGTCGTTCGCGCTGTAGTACTCGCACTTCCTGGGGATGGTAATGCCGGGGTGAGTAAGCGCGAACTCGCCGGTGGCGGTATCGAGAGTGAAGCCGTTGACGCTGTTCTGTGTTGCAACGACGAGCAGCGTGCATGACCCGTAGATGGCGTAAGCGGCGGCAACCTGTTCGCTGCCCTTTCGAAGCAGGGAGGCCTGGGTGACTTTCTCACCTGGCTTCCGTTTCCAGATCCCGAAGATGGAGCCTATGCTGATCGCGACATCTATGTTGGAGGAGCCGTCCACCGGGTCCATCTGGATGATGTAGCTCTGCTGTGGTCCATCGCCTGCCAGCGCAGGGGTTTCGAGCTCTTCTGAGCCTACCGCCGCCACCCTGCCTGAACGAGTGAGCACGTCTACGAAGATGTCCGAGCCGGCGGCGTCCAGCTTCTGGACCGCCTCGCCGTGCACGTTCGTTGTGCCCGTGGCGCCGACGACTCCCGCAATGCAGGAGGCCTGGACCTGCTTTTGCACGAGGATAGTGCCCTTCGCGATCGCGCTGACCACCTCGGTGAGGCCCTCAAGCTGCGCATTGCCCTTCAGAGCCGCGCCCATGAACTCCCCCAGAGTCCGGTAGCCGATCGTGCTGGTCATATGAGTCCCCCGTAATACGCCCTGTAACTTTCACGAGTGTACCAACGGTTCCATGGAGCGTCAAGATGGTCAAATAGCCGCGCGCGGGGCTCACAACAGGGGTACGAAAGCGGTGTTTGAAGGCGTGCTCAGGACCTGACGAATATCTCTTCGACGGGCATCTCGAAGCCGTTAATAATGGTCGAAGCAACGTTGCCGGAAGTGAAAGTGCGCAGAGACTCCTTGCCCCTCGGCCCAAGCTGCAGCACCTGCACGGTCTCCTTTTCCGGGTCGACCATCCAGTACTCCTTCACTCCGTACCGGGCATAGAGGTCGAGCTTCAACTTCCTGTCCCGCCCCACTGTCCCAAGTGAGAGGACCTCGATAATCAGATCGGGGGCGCCTTCGACCTTGGAGCCCGTGAGGATCGTTCGCCTGTCCTCGGCGATAAACAGAAGGTCCGGCTGCACAACATCCATCTTTGAGAACATTACATCGGTCGGCGAAAGCATCACCACTCCGAGGCGATGCTTCTTCAGAAACTGCCTCAGCGCGAGATACAGATTGCCGACTACTTCCTGGTGTTTGTTATTCGGCGCTGGTACCACGTAGAAGTCTCCCCCTATGAGCTCGCGGCGGTCGCCTTCCGGCAACAGCACGTAGTCCTCATACGTGAACTTCAACACGGGACTTTGCATGGCGCATCACCTCCGGCCCACCCGGTAACACCATTCACCTTCCATCATCATATCGCCTCGGCGTGAGACTGTCTCCCATCGTGCGCAATTGGTTTCTATTCGGAGCGCAGCCCGAACGCCAGGGCCTGGCGCACGGTGTCCAGCAGGACCACGTCCGGGGCGATGGCGACTATTGTCATCAACCCATTGCGCTCGATGGATATCGCTCTGCTGGGCAGGACCATCGTCCTCGAGTTCGCGTTCGATGTTACGGGCTCCCAGTCCCTGTTAGCGATCAGCTCATTCAGGTCCAGGTAAGCCTCAAAAAACTCCTGGGCGTCCCGCTCTGTATCCCATACGATCGGGAGGGTCACAACAGTCTTACCCTCCGGGCCCGTGTACATGGCCAGCGCGTCGCCGCCCCACCCGGTGGATGCCACAGCCGCCAGGTTGGGGTCGAGGCCATTCTCCAGGTAAGACCGCAGGAAGAGCTCTCCGCCGTTATCCATAAAATCGCGCTTCCAGCCGTTCCCCAGCACCCACGTCACGTCCGGAAGAATAACGCGGACGGGCACCTCGCCCGCGAGGTACTTCTCAGGATGGATCACCTGCTCCGAGGAGGCCGGCGGGTTGCGGAAGGCATTGTTTATCGCCTCCCACTGCCCTTCCCGGTAAAGGGCAACTGCAAATTCGAGGCCCTGAACGTACGGGAAGATGAACTGCCTGAGCACGATGTATGGAGCGTCGCCGATTACTGCCTCAAGCTCGGGCGTTGTCTGCGGCTCAGACGCAATCTGCTTCGCCTCGTCAAAGTGCTGGCTGAGGTAGATGTACTCCGCCAGCACTGCATCGCCCTCAATCAAAGCGCGAAGCGACTGCTGCCCGTCACTGTCGTTCTTTCGCCTTTCCATCTCCGTCGCGGTGTCAAAGTTAGCTTGCTGGAGCGCGTGCACAAACTCATGCACGTACGTGCGCTCATCGGCCAGCGTCAGGTCAGGCCGCTCAGACACCACGTACATCTTCTCTTTCTCGGCGTCGAAGAAGCCGAGGATACCCTCCGTGCTGAGGCCGTACATGGTGTCGTACAGGGAGGGGCCGTCCGGCGCCATCAGGCCGAGCGCGACGAGCAGGCGCTGCTGCGATTCGAGGTCCGCCTTGCTCTTCTCGAACTCAACGTCAAACAGGGTCCGGAGCTCCGTATTCGATATGAAGTCCCTGTCAACCCCGGCAGTGAGGCTGAGCTGCCTAATGGCGTTCATCTTCAGCCCGGCTGCGTCCAGCGCCTTGGCGAACGGCTCGTCTGGCACTGGTGTGGGTGAGCGGGTCGGAGCGGCCACCGTGGGCAGGATTAAAGGAGGCGGGACAAAAACGCTCGGCGTCGGAGTCGGCGGTACCGGGGTCACCGTCGCGGTGGCCGCCGGCGCCGCAGCAGTGGGCGAAGGCGCGTCTGCGGGCGCAGGGTCTTCACCACACGCCGACATCAAAGCGAGTAAGGGAACAATGAGGATCAGGGGCTTGCGCATTTCTTGCACTCCCATGGAGGCCGACTTACAGGGGTTCAGTATCGAGTTGCCCGAGGAAAGTGTCAAACTCCGCAGATGGTGCAATGGCTTTTATTTTGTCAATGTAGACAGCCCTGTTCCCCAGATGGCGGTCCAGCTAACGCATGGACGACTGCACCGTTCTTGTTTCTGTGAAACCACTCCAGGAGGACCTTCGTGGGTCCTGTAGGGCACGCGGCTATTTCCACAGGAATCGGCGTCGGCGTATGGGCGGCCACGGGCTCGCCGGCGGCGCTGCCGGCTGCCCTGGCTACCGGCGTGTTCAACGACCTGGACCACCTCCTGGACTATTATGTCTGGCACCGCACGCGCGACCGGCGGTTCTGCTTCTATCTTTTCCACGCCTGGGAATACACCATCGCAGGCCTGGTGCTTACAGCCTTCGTCTGGCGCAGCCCGATACCCATAGCGCTCGTGCTGGGCCACCTGGGCCATATGCTTACGGACCAGTCTGTGAACAGGCCCGTCAATCCATTTTCGTATTTCCTCACTTACAGGGCGATCAATCGCTTTCGGTATGAGCGCTTCTTCCCGGACCGCGGAGCGACTCTGCACAGCAACCTGAGCCGCAACATTCCCTTCTGGAGGTTTACCGGACCCCTGCTCTCCCGCTCCGCGCCGGGAGAAGGCAAATAGCAATACCCCGCGCAAAACCGTCAAACGGCTCGCTGTCATTTATGGTCTCATTTGTTGGATAATACGCTGGTCACCCCGTTCGTGTATTCTGGAAAAGGGAGGACAAAGAGGAGCCATATGACGGGAATGGGCCTTGTAGTCGTCGCCGTAGTCCTGATAATTCTGGGCGTTCTTGTGCAGTCGGATCTGATCTCCTGGCTTCTGAATGTCATCGGTTTTGTGCTGATAGCCTCCGGCATCATTGTCGGAATCGTCGGCCTGGTACAGGTGGTCACGGGCAGGAAGGGCTCCCGATTGTGAAGCCCGCGCGGCCCGAGAACTAATTCCCGGGCCGCAAACTGATCGCCGTTAAGGCATTTTGGAGGTTGGCAATGGGAATGTTGTCCCGCATGTCGATGATCTTCAAGTCCAAGGTTAACAAGGTCCTGGACCGCCACGAGGACCCGAACGAGACTCTGGACTACTCGTACGAAAAGCTTATGGAGATGCTGCGAGACGTAAAGCGCGGCGTCGTTGAAATGGTGACCGCCAAGCGCCGCCTTGAGCTGCAGTCCGCCAAGGTGCAGGAGAGCATCACCAAGCTGGACCTGCAGGCCCGCAAGTCGCTCGAGGTCGGCCGCGAGGACCTTGCCCGCCTGGCGCTGGAGCGCAAGCAGGCGGCCATAGCGGAGCTCCAGGGGTTGGAGCAGCAGGTATCCGGCCTGGAGATCGAGCAGGAGAAGCTCACGCAGGCAGAGCAGCGCCTGCAGGCCAAGATCGCCGCCTTCCGCACGAAGAAGGAGATCATAAAGGCCCAGTACAGCGCCGTGCAGGCCCAGGTGCGCATCGGCTCCGCCATGTCCGGGGTAGGCGAAGAGATTAGTGATGTGGCGATGGCCATTGAGAGGGCGGAGAACAAGACGGAAACACTTCGCGCCAAGGCCGGGGCAATCGACGAGCTGGTCGCGTCCGGTGTCCTTGACAGCCCGCTGGAGGGGGGCAAGGACGACATCGACCGGCAGCTGGCGCAGATGACCACGCGCGCCAGCGTGGACGCAGAGCTGGAGCAGATAAAGGCGAGCCTTGGGCCGGGCAAAAGCAGCTCAACCGCGGGCCTGAAACCGGGCACAACTGGAGTGGAGCCCAAGAAGCTCCCGGAGGGGCAATAACAGATGATCGTCCGGATTATGACCGAAGGTCAGTACATGCTGCCGGGCTCGTACATCGACCGGCTGAATGCGATCGATGACAGGATCGTCGACATGGTCGCCAATAACGACCGGGTGAAATTCCAGGCCGAGCTCAAGAAGATGCTTGACCTCGTCCGCCAGAAGGGCAGGCCTGTCCCCTGGGACGAGCTGGTGGAGTCCGATATTGTCCTGCCCCATCCGGACATCACCATAGATGAGGCGAAGGACCTATTCGTCGGCGACGGCCTGGTGCCCAACAGCAAATAGCGCGAGTATCGACTGAAAACCACGAGGGAGCCTGGCAGCAGGCTCCCTCGTGGTTTCTTTTTCGATGTCCGGACCGTGGCTAGGCGGCTTCTCTCGGCGCGCCCACCATGCGGGTGCGGCAGGTAGGGCAGCCGCATCCGCGCTTGGGCCGCAGCGTATCCCTGTAGACCTGGCCCACCAGCTCGTACTCGGTCAGCTTGAAGCAGTTGCCGATGGCGAGGAGCTCCTTCATCCGGCGCGTCTTGTCCGCCTCCTCAGCGTCCGTCAGCGAGTCGTTCCTGAGCATTACTCTCCGGGCGTATGCGCGAACGACTGACAGGTGCTCCGCGACGAGCTCTTTCAGGTCTTGCGAGTCTGCGATAGTAGTCATGGCCTCATCACCTCCCCTGGTTGTCCGTGGTGGGGCTCTGTGAAACCCAGTGTATGGGCTGACCCGGCCCGTGGACTCCGTCGTTCCGCCACCCTCGCCTCATCCGTTTTCGGTAAATTTGCGTGGTCTCAAACCGCTGTATGAAACTTCTGTATGCGCCTAGTCCTGTTGCGTTTCTCTCCGGGCGTTCCAGCGTCGGTACTCGATGCGTTCGTCCTTTGCCCGGCCTCCCTCCGCGACCTTTTCAATATTTAGAACGCGTTCTGTTCGTTGGTGTCAGCTTTGCCTGCCCAGCCCGCTGTTCGAATGTGGCCGCCGGCCTTGCAGGGTGGTAGTCCATTTGAATATGCGGCATGGAGCCTTTATAGCGTCACGACCAGTCATTGCTGGAACTTCGTCATAATAGTTGGCTGAAGCGATTAATTGAATAGTTAATCAGGACTAATCGCAGTGTATGCCTGCACGGCGTACTAGTGATAATATTGTCCGGTCAACCCGCCTTACTTTAGAGACGCCCGAAGCGGCGCCGAAATTCCGTTCAGAGGAGGACCCAGATGATCACGGTCGAAGAGGCAAAGAGAAAGATGCGCGGGGTAACCATACCCCTGGCGACCATCTTCAAGGACGACCTTTCCCTGGACCTGGAGGCGACCAAAGCCAACATCCAGTGGATAGTGGACCAGGGCGCCGGTCCGGGCAACACCATCTTCATCGCGTGCGGCTCCGGCGGCGACTTCACTGTCATGAACACCGACGAGCGCAAGGCCGTGATCAAGGCCACCGCGGATATTGCGACGAAGGCCAAGATTCCCTCCTTCGCCAGCGTGCAGAGCACCGACATCCGCACCACGATCGAACTGTGCAAGCATTGTGAGGATGTCGGCATCGATATTGTGCAGATGAGCTCTGCTTACTACTACGACGTGAAGCAGGGCGACCTGATCGCCTGGTACGAGGAGTGCGCCAAGCACACGAAGGTCGGCTTCGCCGCATACAGCCACCACTACAGCGGCTCCAAGTACGACATGACGATGGATGTTGCTGAGCGCCTCCTCCAGGTGCCCAACACCGTCGCCGTCAAGTGGGGCTCTCCCAACATTGCCAACTACCTGGCCGGCTTCAAGCTATTCGTCCCGCGCGTTGCCGTCGTAAACAACGGTCCTCTGTCTATCTACGGCCACCAGATGGGCGTGAAGGCGTGGGTCAGTCACGTCCCCAACTTCTTCCCCCAGCACTCGTGGCGAGTCCACAGCCTCATGGAGAAGGGCAAGTACCAGGAGGCCCAGGCGGTCTTCGACGATTTTATGGACCCGTACAGCAAGATCCGCGGCGCAATCGGAGCGCAGACAGCCGGCGAGGGCGTCTTCGTGCGGCCGTTCATGGCCGAGGTCGGCCTCAAGGCGGGCAGGTCGCGCCTGCCGTCGCGTGACGAAGTTGTTACGCCGCAGATCCGCGCAGACGTCAAGAAGCTGCTGGCCAGCGCCAAGAGCGCGGTCGGCAAGTAGAAAGGAAACGCACTTGGACCGCAAAACCCTTCGTTCACTCATCCAGGGCACAATCGTCACAACGCCGACGCCCATGGACAAGGACCTGAAGATAGACCTGGCGATGACGACGTACATAACCCGGTGGTGGGTGTCCCAGGGCCTCGGCACCAACGTGGCGCCGCTCAAGGTTGTCGCGGCCGGTGGAGAAGGGCCGGACCTCTCCGACGACGAGTGGCCGCAGGTCGTTCGCACCACGGTCAACGCCGCCGGGAAGAACGCCGTCGTCATGTGCGCCCTGAAGACGAAAAATACCCTCCACACGATTGACGACGCGAAGCGCGCCGCCGACCTGGGCGCAATCGGCCTGCAGATTGACCTGCCCTTCTTCCATCACCCGAACCAGGACGACTATATCCGCTACTTCTCCGATATCTCCGACAAGATAGATATCGGCATCATGATATACAACACCTACTGGTTCGGCGCGGAGCCCATTGCGCCTGAGACGGTGGTGAAGCTGGCGAACAACGCCGAGCATGTCGTCGCGATCAAGTGGGGCGTCCCCAAGGGCGCGGACTACGACGTCATGCGCCAGTTCTCCGACAAGGTGAACGTTATCGACAACACCAGCCAGGCCGTGCGCTGCCACAAGAACGGCGGCCGCGGCTACATCAGCTCCACCGCCACGGCGTACGCGAAGCACGACCTGGACGTGTGGCGGCTCATGGAGCAAAAGAAGTACGCGGAGGCGGACGCGGAGTTCGACCGCGTGCGGGTGCCGCTCAAGGAGTGGCGCGCGAAGGCCTCGAAGTCCGGCGGCTACCGCCATATCAAAGCCTACATGACGGCCGTCGGCAAGCACGTCGGCGACCCTCGCCCGCCGACACTGCCCATGTCAGACGACGAGATCGCAGAGCTGAAGCAGCTTATGCGGCAAATAGGCTGGATCAAGTAAGCCTGTAGAAGCATTCGGTAGGGGCCCCGATTCCATCGGGGCCCCAGTTGCGTCCGCGACGGGTCGCGGCCGACATAGCTCACCCCAGGAGGCCCTCCATGCAACGCAGGTTCGGCTTCGGCAACTACCTTTACGAGTACGTGGAGGGCTGGGCCAAATTCCCGGGCCGAGGAGTTGCCTCGGACATAGCCATCGATTCACGAGGTCTTGCATACGTCGCCTACCGCAAGGCCCCCTACCCCGCCACACGCACCGGCACGATTCTCGTGCTGGACCACAATGGTCGCTTCGTGCGCTCTTTCGGCGACAACCTCCTGGCGACGCCGCACGGCATCCTCATAGGGCCGAACGACGAGATTTACCACGCTGATGCATACAACCACACTGTGACTCAGTTCAACACGGCCGGCGACGCGCTGATGACGATCGGCACGCCTGGAAAGCTCGGCGAGCCTGGACAGCCTTTCGCGGGGCCTACGAATATCGCCCGGTCCCGGTCCGGCGACCTTTTCGTCTCGGACGGCTACAAGCAGAACCGCGTGCACCGCTTCAGCGCGGACGGGAAGCTCAAGCTTTCGTGGGGCAGCGGCGACCCGGTGTACCACGAAATGAGCATGACGGGTAAGGTCTCCAGCAGGCCCGGCGTGGGTCCAGGTGAGTTCAACCTGCCGCACGGCATTGCAATCGACAGGAACGACCGCGTATACGTCCTTGACCGCTCCAACGAGCGCGTCCAGGTCTTCGACGACACCGGGAATTTCCTGGCGGAGTGGAAGGATATTCCCAGCCCTAACGACGTGGCGATAGATGCAGACGGCAACCTGCATATGCTGTCCGACATGGCCGTGCAGGTCATGTCGCCGGACGGCACCGTGCTGGGGCGCTGGGGTGAAACGGGTGAGGGGTCCGGGCAGCTGCGCCGGGTCCCTCACGGCCTGTGGATGGACAGGAACGGCGACATCTACATCGCCGAAGTTATAGTGGAAAACACCCTGCACAAATTCGCGCGCGTTTGACGCGGCATTCCTCAGGCTCCGCCATTTCCTCACGCCGCGTCGGCCTGCCTCGTAGAGACGCCCCGCTGGGGCGTCTCATGCGTTGCGAGAACCCGTCACATGCGAGCGCCACGGACGGTCCTGTGTCGGCCGGCAATGCGGCGGCGGTAACCCCGGAGACGCCCCAGCGGGGCGTCTCTACGAGGGGAAAGGGCGCGAGGCGTCCCGATGTGACGGGTCACCCAAACGCCGGAGACGCCCCGCTTGGGCGTCTCTACGGGCGGGCTATGAACGGCATCCGCTCCTTAACCCACCTTCGCGCGCGCTCGGCTCAGGACCTTCGGGTTCACGACGTTCGCGGGCATCTTGCCCTGCAGGACGCTGGCTACTTCGCCTGCGGCCCGCTGCTCAAGCTCCAGTACGGCTTCCGGGGAGTAGAACGCCACGTGCGGCGTCACTATGAGGTTGGGGAGCTGGAGCAGCTTGTGGCCCAGTGGAGGGTGGATGTCCACCACCACGTCCACGGCGGCGCCGGCCAGCTTGCCCGTGGAGAGCGCGTCGTACAGCGCCTCCTCGTCTATGAGCGGGCCGCGCGCCGTGTTGATCAGGTTAGCCGTGGGCTTCATAAGCGCCAGCTCCCGCCTGCCAATGATGTTCTTTGTAGCCGGCGTAAGCGGAGTGTGCAGGGAAACGAAGTCGGACTCCTTCAATAGGTCGTCGAGCGTCACCTTCTTTACCCCGTTCCTTGCAGCCTCAGCGTCCGTGAGCTGCGAGCTGTTCGCCAGCACCTCCATTCCGAAGCCGCGCGCCTTAACTGCCGTAGCCTTGCCTATCTTGCCGAAGCCGATTATGCCCAGCTTCTTGCCCCGCAGCCGGTTCAGCGGCAGGTTGAGCGGCACGCTGCCCCACCCCGTCTTCTTCGTGGACGTGTCCCAGAGCACCACCTGCCGGTTCAGCGCCAGCAGGAGCGCCATGGCGTGGGTAGAGACTTCGTCCACGCAGTAGTCCGGCACGTTCGTGACAATGATCCCCAGCTCGGTAGCGGTGTCCACCGCAATGTTGTCCAGCCCCACGCCGTAACGGCCGATCACGGTTGCCTTCGTGGCTGCGCGCACCACCTTGTCGGTGACCTTTGCGAAGCACGTGAGGATGCCGTCCACGTCTTTGGCCAGCGCCGCCAGCGTCTCTTCATTGCCGTCCGGCGCGATCACCAACTCCGCGCCCGCGGCGGCGAGGACTGCTCTCTCCGGCTCAACGGAAGGCCAAACATAGTCCGTAACCAGCACTCTCTTTGTCATTCAACGGCTCCTCTTCTCCATCTACGCGGGCGATGCGCGCCCGCAAGGCAGAATGTACCATACTCCGCTGCCGGCGACCAACTCACGGGGCGCATATCTGGCAAACTTTTCGCCAAGCTGCTAATGTCTATCCACGGATGCGCGTTGACCGGTCATTTCGGCAGGCATCGCTACAACGTCGTCACCTCGGGACTCGCAGGTTCATGGCCATACCCTGGACCTTCACGATAATTGCCGCCCCACACGTCGTGGTCAGCCTCTCCATGCTGGCCCTGGGTTCGGCTGTGCTCTACAGAGAGCGCTTTTCCCGCGTCGGCCTTTCTTTCATGCTGTTCACTGCCAGTATCGCCATAGGCGTGTTCGGTATAGCGCTTGTCTTTGTTGTTGACGACCCCGCCACGGCCCTGGCATATGCCAGGGTATTCGGCCACTTCGGCGTCGCGTTCATCCCATCAACCTTCCTGATCTTCACGCTGCATGTCGTCGGCAGGTACAGGGAGCTTCGGTGGTCAGCGTTCACCGCCCTGGCGGTCTCCATCGCCTTCTACCTTGGCTTCGCCGCTACGGACCTCTTCATACCGGAGCTTTATTCGTACTCGTGGGGGGACTACACGCGCTACGGACCGGCCTCACTTGTCTTCATTCTCTGTTTCTTCACCGGGATGACTTTTGCCTTTTATCTCTTCTGGCGCGAGTACCATGCGTATCCCTCCGGGCGAAAGCGCGAGCGCCCTAAAGAGCTCCTGCTGGCGGGCGCCGTGGGCATTATCAGCGGCGTGGACTTCTTTGCCGTATACGGGGTCGCCGTCTATCCATTCGGGTACGTTTTCATGCTCGGATTCGTGGTGCTGTGCGCCAGAGCGATCTGGCGGCACAGGCTGGTGGACATTACCCCCGCTTTTGCGGCGGAAGGAATCATCAGCTCCATGACCGACGGCTTACTGGTCCTTGACCGCGACGGGTCGGTGCGCGTGGTCAACGCGGCGGCCTGCAGCATATTCGGATACGGGGAGGGCGAGATGGTGGGCCGCCCGCTCGCCGCCATGGTGCCGGGCCTGCCCAACCAGGGCAGCTATTTCGACCTCATACGCGTGTCCGGCGGCAAGAAATACTGGGAGATAGCGTATGCAGGAAAGCGGCATGGCGACGAGGCCAAGTACATCGACCTCTCGGCATCGGTTATGCCGGACCGGGATGGAGACATAGCGGCGATTGTTGTGATTGCGACGGATGTCACCCGCCGCAAGAAGGACGAGATGGCCATTCGAGAATCCAACGCGCGTCTTGCTGAGGCCCTTGAGGACCTGCGCCAGGCCCAGGAGAAGATGATTGCCCAGGAGAAGCTCCGCGCTCTGGGCCAGATGGCCAGGGGCATAGCCCACGACTTCAATAACTCTCTCACGCCGATTATCGGCTTTACGGAGATGCTCCAGAAGACGCCCGGAATGCTCCGGAACGAAGAGCGGACGCTCGAGTTTCTGGACATGATCCATACCTCGGCGCTCGATGCCAAGACCATCGTCCAGCGCCTCCGGCAACAGTACAGGCCGGATGCCAGCTCTGTCCCTGCCGTTGCCTTTGACCTGAACAGGTCAATCTCCCAGACGGTGGCGCTCACCAGGTCCCGCTGGCAACCTGAGGCCCCGGGCTCCGGGAAGACCATTGAAGTGAAGACCGTCCTTGGCGCCTTGCCGGACGTGAACGGCAACGAGTCCGAGATACGCGAGGCGCTGACTAGCCTGATATACAACAGCGTTGACGCGATGCCTGAGGGCGGCCGAATCACAATACAGACAGCCAGTGACGGTGATTCTGCGGTCGTTACTGTGGAGGACACCGGCGTGGGGATGACCGAGGAGGTCCGGAGCCGCTGCTTTGAGCCATTCTTCTCCACGAAGGGCGAGCGCGGCACCGGTATGGGCCTGCCGATGGTGGCGCACGTCGTCCGCGAGCATCGCGGGACGATCACCGTCGAAAGCGAGCCCGGCAGGGGCGCGCGCTTTACGGTACGTCTCCCATTCGCCGCAGCCCAGCAGACGGAGTCCGACTTACCGCCGCCCTGAACACCCAGCGGCACGCGCCTGCGGGCATGTCGCTGAACAGGGATGGGCCAAACCTACCCGACTTGCTCCTTCACCGCCCACACCATCTTCATAGGCTCAAACATGCAGCCGTCCACGAATATTTCGAAAAAGTCCGCCGTCGTCTCCAGTTCCACGTGCTCCACCTTGCGGACGATCTGCTCCGCCTTCTCGCGCATAGGCCCCGAGAGTAGCATAATCGTGGCGCCCTCAAGCGAGGCGTTGCCCACCTTCTGGATGTTCTCGGGAGGGAAGTTGGCTATGAAGCCGATGTCCACGGCGTTAGCAACGTCGATATAGTTGGCAAAGCCGCCGGCCAGGTACAGCTTTGTTATTTTCTCTGCCGGGATGCCGTACTTGCGCATGACGATGTACTGCCCGCAGAAGTTGGCGGACTTCGCCTGGGCAAGCGCGGATATGTCTGCACGGGAGAGGTACATCCCGCGCTCCGGCGCAAAGAAAAACTCGCGCGAGCCGTCCGCGAAGACGCCCAGCTGGTTCATCCTGCCGCTGCCCTTTAGCACTGCCAGCAGGTCCACCAGGCCTGAGCCGCATATGCCCTGGGGCGTCTGGTCGCCGATGGTCTTGATCTTGACCGTGCCGTTGTCGATGCGCACGTTCTCCACAGCACCGTCGTAACCCGGCATGCCGAAGGTGATCTGGCCGCCCTCGAAGGCAGGCCCCGCGGGGCACGATGCCGCCAGCATCCGGTCCTTGTTGCCGATCACCACCTCTGTGTTCGTCCCCACATCGACGAGCATAACCGGCTCTTCCAACTGGTCCATGCCGATGGCGAGCAGGTCGGCGGATATGTCCGCGCCGACGTGGCAGCCGATGAGAGGCCCGCTGTAGATGTTCGCAGCGGGGAAGATGCGGATGCCCATATCGATCGCGGTGGAGGTGATCGAGGTAGTGCGGCGCAGGCCCTTCTCCATCTCCAGCTCGGTAATCGACTTGTACGGCTTTTCGCCTATCGTCTGCACGTCAAGCCCGAAGATGATGTCGCGCATCGTCGCGTTGCCCACGATCACGACGTCGTATATCTCCCGGCGGTGGAAGCCAAGGCGGCGCGACATGTCGCCGATCTCGAAGTTAATCGAGGAGAGCATCACCTGGCGCAGCTCGCCGTGGTACTTTCCGCCGTCATAAGAGATGCGGTGCATAATGTCGCTGCCGCCGAACCGCTGCGGGTTCTCGAACGAAGCGGTGTAAACGATCTGCCCGGACTCCAGGTCCACCAGGTTCATCACGACCGTCGTCGTCCCGGCGTCTATCGCCAGGCCGTAGACGTGGCCGCGGTAGGAATCGATCCGCTTGTCCTTGAAGTAAACGCTGTCTCCCTTGCGGTACGTAAGCGGCTCCAGCTTGACGTTGCGGCGGACGGAGTGCGTGAGGATGCGGGGCTGGCGCCTGAGCACGCCGAACTCCACCTCCGCATCGGGGTCGACGACTACCGCCTGGCAGGCCAGGCGGTAGTTGTCGCGGAGGAATTTCTCCTCCTCCGTGATCGGAGTCAGCGCCTCCATACCTCGCTTGACCTCCACGATGCACTCGTGGCAATCGCCGCTGCGCCCGCAGGAAGTGGGCACGCGCACTTTCAGTTGGTCTGCGTAATCGAATATGGACTTGCCGGCTTCGAGGGGTATCTGCCTATCGCCGTGGTAAAGAGGGGCCATTAGCTGTTGGTTTCTTCCTTCGGGGCGGGGACTGCGATATCCGCGTCCGTATCCTTGCCAAGCTCTGCCAGGAGCTGTTTGCGCACCTCAACCGGGGAGTGCGTCTCCCATGCGCCGCGGTAGTCAAGTTTATCGCTGCCGGCGCATACGGGCAAGTCGTCCGGGACCTTCGTAAAGTGCTGGTTCCGGCAGCTGAAGAGCGCCGTGCAGCGGCTCTTCGCGTTCTTGTATGGGCAGCGCCACTGCGACACCTCGTTTGTTGTGTCCGAGATCGATTTGAAGATCTCGTACAGCGTATCGAGGCTCTTCTGGTACTGATCCTTGTCTATCTTCTGGTCCATCTGTCCTTCAGCGCGTTGCTTTCCCGATGATCTGCCACCACGTCAAACCGTTACGAAATCCACCAGTTAATTGTAGCCTATCGCGCCCTGTATCCCAAAAATAGACAGGGGCGAGAGATGCTCGGCGCTCTCTCGCCCCTGTGTGTTCTGTCTATGGCACCGGCGATCCAGCTATGAAGGCATGCCGACGCCGACGAGCTTTTTCGCAAGGTCCACGCATGCGATGGCGTCCTTGCCGTAGCCGTCCGCGCCCATGTCTTCGGCGAACTCCTGCGTTACCGGGGCGCCGCCGACCATGATCCTGACCTGCTCGCGCATGCCCTCGGCCTCGAAGGCCTGGATAGTCTTGCCCATGTTCGGCATCGTCGTCGTCAGCAGCGCGGACATGCCCAGCACCCTCGCGTTGTGCTCTGTGACCGCCGCGATGAACTTTTCCGGCTTCGTATCCACGCCCAGGTCATGGACGATAAACCCGGCGCCCCTCAGCATCATGATGCAGAGGTTTTTGCCGATGTCGTGCAGGTCGCCCTTCACCGTTCCCATGATGACCGTGCCGATGGGCTCGACGCCGGATGCGGACAGGATGGGCTCGATATACGTCATTCCAGCCTTCATGGCGCGGGCGGCGATGAGGACCTCGGGAACGAAGATGATGTTGTCGCGGAACTTGATGCCCACGATCGCCATTCCGGCGATCAGGCCATCGTCCAGCACCTTGTTTGCCGTGAAGCCCTTGTCCAGGGCGATCTTCGTCAGCCGGCCGACCTCGTTGTTGTTGCCCGTGATCAGCGCGTACGCGATCTCGTGCATTAGAGGGTCCTTGTCCTTGAACAGGCCCTGGATATGCTTCTGCTCAAAGGGCTTGGTAACGTAGTTGAACTCTTTAGCAAGCCCCGCGTGGTTCGTCACCATTAGGAAAACACCGCCCCCTACGAAATGTGTGCAACCGAACCATTATTCGTTCGAAGCCCGTCTTTGTCAATTCAAGCGGGCCCCCGGTACCGTTTGCTTCCTGTGTATCAGGGTGCTAGGATGACATAAGGACTAGGCGATATGGCCTTATTGAAGATCAAGGAATCTATGCCAAAAGAAGTGGTTGTGCTCATAGGTATCCTTCTCGTGATCATCGGTTGCGGTCTTTACGCTATGGTTGATTTTGACCCCGTTCAGTTAGTGGGCGCTGTTCTTGCTCTAGCTGGCGTTCTTGTCGCAATTGCAGGCGGATTTATGAAAGACTAAGAACCCCGCTGCGTTTATGACATAGAAAAGGAACATCAAGAACAGCGCTCCCGTTAGCCATAACGGGAACAACTTAATGCCCATCACTACACCCATAGCACCAACACCAACTGCCATGCCGACGATCACACCCCACCGGCTACCACCGCCAAGCAAACGGAACCGGACCCCCTCGACTCTTTCCTCTCCCTCGACGGGAGAGGATGTCCGGCTCTGCGGACAGGTGAGGGTGAGACCTTTACCACCTCCTCCTCTCCCGGCCCCGCGGGAGAGGATGTCCGGCTCTGCGGACAGGTGAGGGTGACCTCCCCTTACTTCCCCAACTTCCCGTCCCTGAACGCCTGGATGAAGTTCACGCAGAACTCGTCCTTGCCCGTGAGCATATCAATGGCGTACTTCGAGGCCTCCGTATTCGGGTCGAACTCGAAGACGTCCTTGATCTTGCTCTGGACGGGGTCGATGATGCCGCTGTCGATGCCGGCGTCCAGGCCCAGGTGAATGAACGCGTCGTTAATGAGCTTGCGCTTGGGCAGGCCGAAGGAGACGTTGCTCAGGCCGCCGCCGATGTGCACTTCCTTGCCCCACTTCTTGCGGATTGAGCGCACCGCGTCGAAGTAGTGGTTGCCGTAGCGCGGGTCCACGGATATCGGGAACACGAGCGCGTCGATGTGGATGTCATCCTTCGGCACGTCCCGCTTAAGCGCCGCCTCCATGAGCTGGCCGATGTTCTCCGCGCGCTCCTCGTCGTCGGACGGCATGCCCGATGCTCCGGCGGCGGTTACAATCACATGGGCCTTGTGCTTCTTGACCAGGTCGAGAGTCTCGATGCGCTCCAGCGCCAGCGAATTGATCATCGGCCGCCCGGCCTTGCCGGTGTACGCCGCAAGGCCCTCGGCGATGATCTCGGCGTTGGATGAGTCGATGCTGGGGGGAACAGGCGAGACGGCCTCCACCACCTTGACGAGCCAGCGCATCGCTCGCTTCTGGATTTCCAGCTGGTAGGAGATCTCGTCCACGTTCAGGTCCAGGAAGTGCGCGCCCGCCCTGGCCTGTCGCCGCACCTCATAGCGAACGTACGCCGCGCCCTCCTGCTGCTCGTCCGGCCCGCCGTCTATACCCTTCCGGGCGGCGATCATGAAGTGCTTGATCTGCCCCTGAGAGTACGGCTGGGTGTTCTTGAACCACTCCGGCACTGTGAGCATTCGGTCTTCGCCGTCGTCGCCCTTGAACGGCACCGCCTCGTTCCCGTCCGGCAGGGTGACGGCGCGCTGCCCGTTTCGCAGCACGATGCGTGTCGTGTGGATGTTCTCGCCGATGATCTTGAACTGTTCCGGGGACGTTATCACGCGTGCCATTGTGGTTCGGTGTCTTCCTTATGATATGTTGCCATGCGATGGTGAGGTAGTGCGCAGGGCCGGCACCCAGCCCCGACCTCTCTCCCCCTGGCCCCCTCTCTCCGTGCACGGAGAGAGGGGGAAATGAGCCCTGGGGCTTCGCCCCAGACCCCGGTGCGGGGCTTCGCCCCGTGCCCCACTGAGGGCTCCGCCCTCAGACTCCCATCGGGCCTATGGCCCGAATGATGGCCCGATGGGGCCATGCCGAGCCGAAGGATCGGCCTCAGAACCCCTTCCCTCTCAGGGAAGGTCCCTAGATCCCGATGAGTCCTCGAATCGGGAGGCAGGGGTTAGGTGGCTGCTGGTTCCCTCCTCTCCCCGAGGAGACCTTTGCATAACCCGGGGTAGAGGCGATAATCATACCTGTGCGAGGAAAATATAGCAAAATGGAGTGAGCCATGCACCGCAATATGGGAAACCCGTCCATGATCGAAGCGTTCCTTCCCGAGCAGGTTGGGCGTAACGAGCGATTGGAGAGGATAGCCCAAGTTGTGGACTGGGAAAAGATGGGAAAGCTGGTG
>VGZY01000025.1 GCA_016872355.1 SAR202 cluster bacterium
GGCTTCGAAACATGCCTGACGGCGGATGCCGGGGCTAAAAATTCGCCCGAACATGACATCAATTTGAAGAGGCTCGTCCAAAATCCTCTCCTCCCGAGGTAACGCAAAGGTCTCCTCGGGGAGAGGAGGAAGGCGCCCTGCCACCGCCCCGGTCACCCTCTCTGTCAGCCAGAGCGCTGACATCTCCCCCTACCCTCTTCCCAGCTTCCACCACTTCTTTTTGGGCTCAACGGCCTCGCTGGGCGAGGGCACTTTGACGATCTCGTTGCGCAGGACAGCGCGGGGGGTGTCCACCACCATCGCGCGGGCGCGCTCTTCGCCGACGATGAGGGCCGCGGCGTCACGTCCGGGCGGCAGCTTGGGCGAGCGCGGGCCGTGAGGGAAGTGCGTGTCCGATGAGAGGATGTGCACGAGGCCGCACCGCAGCATGTTGTTCGTGATTTTCTTGACCTTCTCCCCGAAGTGCCCAACCACGCTTCCTGCCGTCACCTGGCTCAGCATGCCGCTTTCGACGAACTTCGCCAGGAGGTCCGGCTCCTGCTGGAAGCATTCCAGCCGCTCCGGGTGCGCGAGCACCGGCGTAATCCCCTGTAGCTGAATCTTGAAAAGCGTATCCTCAATGAAGTTGGCCTTGCCGAAGAAGGGCAGCTCCACCAGCGCATAACGGGAGCCGTTGATCCGCAGGGCACGGCCCGCGGTGAACTCGGCAGGCAGATCGATGTCGAGGTGATTCTCCATGCCCACCAGAAATTTGAGCCCGATATTCTGCGCCTGCAGCTCACGGTTCATCTTCTCGACAAGCTCCTGGACATAGGCGACCGAGAAGTTCTCCGTGATGTCCTTCCGGTGCGGGGTGCAGAGCATCTCCAGCGTGCCGTTCTCGGCCGCTACCCGCGCCATCGCGATGGTGTCTTCAACCGTCTTTGCGCCGTCATCGACGCCGGGGAGTATGTGTGCGTGAAGGTCGTACATTGGGCCGGTGTTAGGTGTTAGGTAGGAATAATAAGGGGTCTGGGGGCTGGGGTCTAGGGGTTGGGAGACGCCGGCTAGACTGCGGCCTTGTCTTTGGCGGCAGTGAGACGGCTGTAGAGGTCCAGCATCCTGGCTGCGGAGCCGTCCCAGCCCATCGTGCGCGCCTTTGCGGCGGCGGACTTGCCCATGCTGGCGCGCAGGTGGCCGTTGGAGAGCACCATGTCCAGCCGCTGGGCGAACGGCTCAGGGCAGTGCCACGGGATTATGTAGCCCGTTTCGCCGTTCTTCACGAATGTCCTGGGACCGCCGACGCGTGTGGACACGATCGGCGTGCCGCATGCCATCGCCTCCAGCGCCACCAGCCCGAAGCTCTCGTAGTACGAAGGCATGACGAAAACGTCCGCAGCGTTGTAGTAGGTCGGCAGGTCCTGCTGCGGCACCGTGCCGGTGAAGGTAACAACGTCGTCGAAGCCCATCACGCGCGCCATGTTGCGAAGGCGATCGACTTCCCTATCGTGCTGCAGCTTCCCGCCCACGATGAGGAGGCGCATGTCCTTGACGCTCTCCATGTATCCCAGCGCGCCGATAAGGATGTCCAGCCCCTTGAGCGGCTCGATGCGGCCAACGGAGAGGACGATCTTCTCTCCATCGGCTATTCCCAGCCTGCGTCGCGCTTCGGCCTTGTCCGTCGGGTAGAAACGCTCGAGGTCAACACCGGCGGAAATGATCCGCACCATCTTCGGCGATACTTGGTAGAGGCGGACGATGTCTTCCTTCTCCTGCTCGGTGGAGACGACGACGGCGTCCACGTTCCTGATGATCTCGGTCTCCGCGGTCTCCCGCAGCTGGGGCTCGGTCTCGCCGATGCGGGCGAACATTTTGGTGCGTGCGAGGGTGTGGAATGTGGTGACGTGCGGGACGGCCCACCGCTTGCTCAGGTCTATGGCGGCCACGCCGGAGAGCCAGTAGTGGGAGTGGATGAGATAGTAGGACAGGCCCTCCGACCTGCGGAAGGCCTCGACGCCGTCTGCGAAATCGCCGACGAAGTGGTGCAAGGCCTCCTTCGTCTCGTCTACAGCACCGGCGTCGATGTGAATGACGCGCGCGTTCTCGCCAAGCCGGACGATCCGCGGCTCGTTAACATCATGGACTCTTGTGAAGACGTCGACGTGCTTGCCCAGCTTGCCAAGCTCCCGGGCAACCTGAAGCACGTACACGTTCATGCCGCCGGTGTCCTTTTCGCCTAGCCTGGCGTTAGGACAGCCGTGCATGCTCAATAATGCCAAACGATGCAATTCGTTCCCCCGAACACTGTTAACTCTAATGTACCACTACTTACGATGCTGCAAAAGGCAGGAACGTTGCGCTAGCGCCGCACTACAAGCTGGTAGACGGATTTGTCCTGCGCGCCCAGATCGTACTTGTACCGCTCGGTGCCGCGAAGGAAGTCAAATGTCTTCTTGCCGTTCTCTATCGCTTCCTTGATCGTCAGCGCCGTGTTCAGGAGCCCGACGCTCAGGTTGGCGTACTCGGTGTCGTAGCCGCTGTTGTACAGCAGGTAGGAGTCGCCGTAATCGAAGTTGATGCACGCCGCAACTCGCTTGCCGCCGATCTCCATGACGCTGAGGCGGAACTGCCCCCGGGACGCAAGGTCCTTCGCCATTTCCAGGAAGTACTGCTCGCGAGCGGGGTTCATGAACCTGTTCTTGTTGGGGCTGCTGGCCTTGTGAAGGCGGAAGAAGTCCGGCATAAGGCCGGCAACCTCGTCGGGCGTGGTGCAGGTGTACTCTTTGCGGTCCGGCGCGGCCTCGGCCAGCCTGCGCTGCTTGCGCCGCAGCTCGTGCCTGTCCTTTTTCGGCAGTGCTGCCACATAGTCGTCGAACGTGGCCGGCAGGGGCATGAACGGGGCCTTGTCCTCCTCCTTAAGCTCGGTAGAGTACCCGGCCGCCTCGGCGAGCGATTTCATTCGCTCCGCAGTCGGGGACGATTGCAGCACCGACCGCAGGTCCATAGTGGTCCATTCCAGCGTCTTGAGGTGTGCGAAAAGGGCCGGGTAGAAGGCGTCCTCGTTGCCGTGGGGGACCAGGAAGTCGTGGTAGTCGAAAAGGTCCTTGCCGCCGAGGAAGCTCAGCACGCCGTCCCTGACCATCATCGGCGCCAGCCCCACGAGCCTGTCCCCCTCCCGCACCGAGAATACTCGCAGCTCCGGCGCCTTGCCGAAGTGGTTCACCCACATCGTCTGTACCCACGGAGTCAGGAAAATCGTATCCGTGATGCATGAAGGCAGCAGCTTCGTCCATTCCGCCTGAACAAGGTGAAAGTCCTCCAGCCTGACCTGAGGGGTCATTCCACCCTCCCCGCGAGGGCGTGGAACTGGCGAACGACGGCGGGGTCGGTCTGGAAGCTGCCCCTCATTGCGGCGGTCACAATCTTGCTGCCGGGCTTCTTCACGCCGCGGATTGTCATGCACATGTGCTCTGCTTCGATTATCACGCCCACCCCGGAGGGCTGGGCCGTTGTGAATACTGCGTCTGCTAGCTGGGCGGTGAGCCGCTCCTGGAGCTGCGGCCGGCGGCCCAGGATATCCAGCGCGCGGCCGAGCTTGCTGGCGCCCACGACACGCCCGTTGGGAATGTAGCCCACGTGCGCGTGGCCGTAGAAAGGAAGGAAATGGTGCTCGCAGATAGCGTGGAACTGCATGTCCTTGAGGACCACCATCTCCTTATGCCCCTCATCGAAGCCCGTCTCCAGCACCCTGGCAGGGTCCTCCTCTATTCCGGAGAACAGCTCTGCGTACATCTCTGCCACCCGCCGGGGCGTTTCCAGAAGCCCCTCACGCCGAGGGTCCTCGCCTATGGCCTCAAGTATGGAGGCCACCGCCGCCCGTATCTTGTCCTGGTCAATCAAACTATACCTCGAGCCAGACGGCTCACATGCTTAAAACTTGGTCAAACTATCATAGCTCAGTTAAAGCTTCAATAGTCGGGAAACAGGAACTAATGGCGTCTCGAAGCCCAGATTCTCAAAATGCACACTCAAATGGACTAATCAACCCCTTGTATCAGCACGTACTACGTACTATATCGCCCGTAGTACGTCCTGTCTTGCAAGTCAGACGTGTCAATAAGGACATAGAAAGGGGGCATTCCATCACAGTTTCGCAGTTTTACTAACGTTGGATGGGGTCGCAAAGTGAAAGGAGAGTGTCGCAGAAATGGAAATTTAGACCAGAGAATTCAGTACCTTGCAGGAAGCCTTCAACGCAGCGGCTGAAGCAGCAATGGTTAGTTTCGGACGGCCGGTATCGGGCATCCTGTATTCGCAGGCAGCCCGCCGCTTCATTTCGACCAGCCTTCCTGTCAAGTTGCTGCTAACTATTGCCAAGCGTGACAGCACAGGCAAGAAAGATGACCCAACAAAGCACCGGAACAGGCCACTTGATCAGAGTCACGTGCGTGAGATCGCCCATTACCTGACGAGTGAAGAGAAGTACCTCGTCCCTCCGGTGATGCTGAATGCAGCACAACCGCTTCAAGTCTTCGCTTACCAGTCAACTGGCGCTACGAGACCCTGTGTATTCGTGCTCCCTCCCGACGAATACCTTTTCGTGACTGATGGACAGCACAGACTGGAAGCTCTTCGAGAAGCCATCTCCGTCAAGCCCGAATTGGAGAAGGATGCGGTCGGGGTTACGATCATTGAGGAAGCCAATCTAGACAAGGTCCATCAGGACTTCTTCGATGCCGCACAGGTAATGCCGCTTGCAAAGGCGCTCCTTGTTGAATACGACGGGAAGGCACCCGTGAACTGGCTCACCCGCGAGGTCGCGAAAACCGTGCCGATTTTCCAAGGGCGCGTAGAGCGTATCGGGCACATGGGCAAGAATTCGCTCATGCTATTCACGACGAACCAGGTGAAGCAAGGTGTGCTTCAACTCGTTGTCGGCGATTGGGCGCTCTACGGCGATGCCATGCAAAAGCAGGCCGAGTAGGCCCTCAACCCTGCTAAGGACCTGTGGAAGGAAAGGACTATCGAGTTCTTCAAGGAATTCACTGATTCGAACGACCAGTGGCATGAGGTTGCTACTAGGCCCCTCGAAACAGGACTGTCGACAGACATTCCAGGGAAACGGGCCGATTACCTTCACCTCACGGGAGCCGGATTGCTGGTCCTATGCGGCGTTGGCCATTCCATTCTCCAACTGGCCGTTAGGCCGGACGGCACCCTAACCGCCGAGCAAGCGGACAAGATACGCCAGCTTGCAGCGCTCGACTGGTCCCGGAAAGGTTCGCTTTGGAAGGACTATCTTGTTGGGAGCCATGGCAACGTGACTCCACATAAGAATCACATCGTTCTCGCCGTCGCCCGGGTGAAACAGGCATTAGGACTCCCGATTGCCCCAAAGGAAGCCGGCATCCTGCAAAAGGTTTCAGAATCGATGACCGGCTTGACTGTGTAGAGAGTCGTCATAGTGGAGATTCAGGGGTCGGTGGTCTATAATTCAGGCTGCCGACCCCAACTCTTTGTTCCTGTGAGCGCCTAATGCCACCCCAAACGCACCGGCTCCACGCTCTTTGTCCGTATTTCGAGATGTTTCCGCCGAGTTTCGTTAGGCATCACCTGCGGGCAATAAGTCGACCCGGCGACGTAGTGCTCGATCCGTTTAGCGGAAGGGGTACGACATTGCTGGAGTCACTGCTCCACGATCGAATTGCCATTGCCCTTGATGTAAATCCAGTCGCCGCATGTGTTTCAGGGGCGAAAGCGAATGTGCCGCGTTTTGAAGCGGTAACTGCTCGGCTGGTTGAACTGCGTGAGGAGTTACTCCGGGCCGATCTTGAAAGCATTGAGGAATAGAGAGTCGCGCTGCCAAGCTTCTTTCGAGCGGCATTCCACTACAGGACTTTGCGCGAAATCCTCTTCTTGCGCCGACATGTAAAATGGCGCGAGGATGCTGTCGACTGCTTCGTCGCAGCATTGGCGCTAGGTTCGTTGCACGGAGAGATGGACAAGTCAAATTCGTACTTCAGCAACCAGATGCCGCGTACCATTAGCATGAAGCCGAATTACTCCATGAAGTATTGGCGAGAGCGTCAGCTTCGTCCAAGACGGCGGCACGTCTTTCACCTTCTGCATGAAAGGGCTGTCCTGAGGTACAAAGATGGAATGCCAACTAGGCGCGGTGTGGTGGCTATGGCCGATTCCCGGCGTGCTTCGGGAACCCTCCCCACATGGCAGTCAAAGGTGAGCACAGTCACAACTTCTCCACCATATATCGACACGACAAGCTTCGAAGAGGACCAATGGCTGCGGCTATGGTTCCTGGGTGGCCCCCCACACCCTACTTATAACACCGTGTCCAAAGATGACCGCCATAGCGGCTCTTCCACTTACTGGAGGTTCCTATCGGAAGTTTGGCGCGGTATCGCGGCACTTTTGGCCCCCGAAGCGCGAATCGTTTGTCGAATCGGGGGAAAAGGCCAAACAGTCCAGTCTCTTGGCAACGGCCTTACACTCACGATCAGGTCAGCGTTTCCGAATGCCCGCCTAGTGTCGGCCCCGTTCGTATCCGCGCCAACGCAACGGCAAACGGACAACTTTAGACCAGGCACGACTGGCCATCGATTCGAGGCTGACTTTATTTTCGAGATCTGATATTGGCCATGCAGCAAATACTCGTCTGTAGTTGACCAGCAAGGCCCTCATTGCGTTGCGAGTGTGACCTTTCTAACAAACATCGTATGGCCCCCCGCCGCAGACCGTAACAAAAAGACCAAGGGAATCGATAGCAAGACGACCAGACTGAAGAAGTATCCCAGGAGGAAGTTGATGACCTCGATCATGGAGCAGGACCCGGAGCTTGGACGCGCCATCCAGCAGGAGATAGAGCGCCAGAAGCGCAACATTATCCTGATCGCGTCCGAGAACTACCCCAGCAAGGCTGTGCTGGAGGCGCAGGGGTCCGTTCTCACGAACAAGTACGCCGAAGGCTACCCGGGAAAGCGGTACTACGGCGGGTGCGAATACGTCGATATCGCTGAGAACCTTGCGATCGACCGCGCGAAGAAGATCTTCGGGATGGACCACGCCAACGTGCAGCCCCACAGCGGCGCGCAGGCCAACATGGCGGCCTACTTCGCCACCCTGCAGCCGGGCGACACCGTTATGGGCATGCGCCTGGACCAGGGCGGACACCTGACGCACGGCAGCCCGGTCAACTTCTCCGCCAAGCTGTACAACTTCGTCTCCTACGGCGTGGAGCGCGAGACCGAGCTGATCGACTACTACCAGGCGGAGCAGCTTGCGAAGGAGCACCGGCCGAAGCTGATCGTCGCCGGCGCGACGGCCTACCCGCGAGTGATCGACTTCGTGAGAATGCGCAAAATCGCTGACGAGGTTGGCGCGCGCCTGATGGTTGACATGGCCCATATCGCCGGTCTGATAGCGGGCGGCGTGCACCCTTCCCCCGCGGGCAAGGCGCAGATCGTGACCTCCACCACGCACAAGACGCTCCGCGGCCCGCGAGGCGGCATGATCCTGTGCAACTCGGACATCGCCACGGACGTGGACAAGGGTGTCTTCCCTGTCATGCAGGGCGGCCCGCTCATGCACATTGTAGCCGCCAAGGCCGTGGCCTTCGGCGAGGCGATGCGCCCTGACTTCTCGGCCTACGCCAGGCAGGTGGTCGCCAACGCCAAGGCGATGGCGGACGAGCTTGCGGCCGGCGGCCTGCGGCTGGTCTCCGGCGGGACGGACAACCATATGGTGCTCGTGGACCTCACGCCGCTGCAGCTCACGGGCTCCAAGGCGGAGACGGCGCTCGGCAAGGTCTACATCACGACCAACAAGAACAACATCCCCAACGACCCCAAGCCGCCTCGCGTGACGAGCGGCCTTCGCCTGGGCACGCCGTCGGTCACCAGCCGCGGCATGGGCACCGCGGAGATGAAGACGATCGCAAAGCTCGTCCTCAAGACGCTGCACAATGTGGGCGATGAGAATATCGAGAAGCAGGTGCAGGACGAGGTGCGCCAGCTTACGTCGCGCTTCCCCGTGCCGGGGATAGACAAGTAGGGGGTTGGGTGTTAGGGGTTGGGTGTTGGTTAACAGCCGGGGAAGATAAGACATAGGAATTAGACCGTGACAATTCGCGCTGTGCTCATCGATGTTGACAATACAATGCTTGACCGGGCGGCGAGCGTGGCGAAGTTCGTTCCCATATTCCGGTCGGAATTCGCGCCGAGGCTCGGCGATGTGTCCGACAAGGCGATTGCGGAAGTCATAGGGAATATTGACGAGAGCGGCGCGCTGCCACGCGCGACCTTCCTCTCGCCGCTGATCAGCGACCTGCCCTGGCGGTCGAAGCCGACCCTTGGCGAGCTCATCCCCTTCTGGACGGCGGTCTACCCGGAGTGCGCTATGCCGATGCCCGGCCTGCGCAAGACGCTGGACGCGATCAAAGCGATGGGGCTGCCGATCGGCGCGATCACCAACGGCTGGGGCGACGTGCAGTACAAGAAGATCGGGATGCTCGGAGTGCGCAGCTACATGAAGTCGATCACATGCGCCGAGCAGGCGGGCGCGCGCAAGCCGGACGTCCGTATCTTCCGCAAGGCGCTCGCCTCCCTGGGCGCGAAGCCGGAGGAGGCCGTGCACATCGGGGATAACCCGGACGCCGATATCGCGGGCGCGACGGGCGCTGGCATGACGGCGATCTGGCTGTCCGGGACGTGCGAATGGCCGAAGGGCGCCGCGCCGGCCAAGCACACCATCAACCGCCTGGAAGACGCGCTGGGGATAATCAAGATGTAGGGTCGGGATATCGTAGGGGCGTCCGCCGCGGCGGACGCCCTCACGTGGTGACAGCAATCGTAATCGTAGGCCAGATACGGGCGCACTGCTGTGCGCCCGTACGAAAACCGCCGCCCCGGTCTATTGCTCCAGCGACTTCAGCGCCTCGGTGGCGGCGGCCTGCTCCGCGATTGCCTTCTTGGGGCCTTTGCCGCGGCCCATTACCTTGCCGTCCACGTAGACTTCCGCTGTCCACTCGCGGTTCGGGTCCTTGCCCGTCACTGAAACGATAGAGTACGTAGGCGTGGACTTGCCGCCCTTTTGCATCGCCTCTTGCAGCACCGACTTGGGGTTCTTGACCGCCAGGCGCGAGCCAATCGTCGAGAGCTCATGGCCCATGACCTTGAGGACGAGCTTCTGCGCCGTCTCGAATCCCTGGTCAAGGAACAGCGCGCCCACCAGCGCCTCGAATGCACCCGCCCTGTTTGACGCCCTGCTTCGCCCGCCGCCAGCCTCCTCTCCCTTCCCCATGGTCAGATGCCTGCCCATCTCCAGCCTGTCCGCCACAATCGCGAGCGTGTCGTCGCGGACAAGCAGCGATCGGGCCTGCGTGAGGTGGCCTTCCGTCCACGCTGGATATCTGTTGAAAAACTCGTCGCCTATTACCATTCCTAGCACGGCATCGCCAAGGAATTCCAGGCGCTCGTTGTCCTCCGCGTCCGCGCCGGGGTTCTCGTTCAGGTACGAGCCGTGAGTCAAGGCGACGTTCAGGAGCTCTTTGTCCTTGAACTTGACGCCCAGCGCCTGCTCGAGAGGGTGTTTCTTGGCCACAACAGTCCGTCCGGGAGGGATTGCCGATAAGGATTCTACGGTTGGCATTTTCCAAAGTCAAAACGCGGGCCGTGTAACAAAGATTTAACATCTTCGCAACATGCGCGTAACACCGGAGAAAGAGAATAAGGCTATCAGATCGACAACACCGGCGCCGCCGAGGCGACCGGGGGGAAGCAACGATGGGTCTGGAAGCAGTAATGGGAACGCTTGCTTTCGCGGTATTCGTGGGCGCGTGGGTCATCCTTCCGACCAGGCAGCGCAAGGACAGCTAGGATAGTCCCCAACGCACTTTAGAAGCGTCGCCTGAGCCTCATGCGCAGCATGAGCGGCGACGCTTTTCCCGTCTCAGGGAGCGCTTCAAGAGCGGCCCCGCTTTGTTTGACACAAATTTCACAAATTGCTATATTGTGGCATCTTTTTCGAACCTGTGGCGGATTCCCTTCCCCCAAGGGACTAATACGACGCCACAAATCCAAGATTCTGTTTAATCGATGGCCTAACTATTTCCTTTTTGAAGGCACCGAATGGCAGACAGGGACCCGGAGGGGATCGATTACGTCCTTCATAAGGCCAGTGAGAATGACGTCAAGTTCGTCAGGCTCTGGTTTACGGATATTCTGGGCAACCTGAAGGGCGTCGCGATAACGGTAGAGGAACTTGAAGGCGCCCTCACCCGCGGCATGAGCTTCGACGGGTCCTCCATCGAGGGCTGGGCGCGCTCCAACGAGAGCGACATGTACGCCCTTCCCGATCCCACCACGTTCAGCATCCTCCCATGGCGCCCCCGCACCAACGCTGTCGCCAGGATGTTCTGCGATATCATCTCCCCCGGCGGCGAGCCGTTCGAGGGCGACCCCCGCGCCGTCCTGCGCCGCAACATCAACCGCGCCGCGGACATGGGCTTCACCTACTACGTCGCGCCGGAGATCGAGTACTTCTACTTCAAGGACTCCGAGGGCACAATGCCCCTGGACGAAGGCGGCTACTTCGACCAGGACCCTCTCGACCTGGCGACCGACCTTCGCCGCGAGACCGTACTTACACTTGAAGAGCTCGGCATACCGGTCGAGTTCAGCCACCACGAGGTCGCCCCCAGCCAGCACGAGATCGACCTCCGCCACACCGACGCGCTCACGATGGCCGATACGGTCATGACCTACCGCATCGTCGTCAAAGAGATCGCGATGAAGCACGGGTACTACGCAACGTTCATGCCCAAGCCTGTCTTCGGCATCAACGGCAGCGGCATGCACATCCACCAGTCGCTCTTCCGCGGGGACGAGAACGCCTTCTACGACGCCAACGACCCGGACAAGTTGTCCGACGTCGCAAAGTGGTTCATGGCAGGCCTGCTCAAGCACGCGCGGGAGATCACCTCTGTCACCAACCAGTGGGTGAACTCCTACAAGCGCCTTGTGGAGAGCGAGGGCGGCGAGCCTCTTGGCTACGAGGCGCCGGTGTACGTCACCTGGGCGAACGTGAACCGATCAGACCTTGCGCGCGTCCCTTCGTACAAGCCTGGACGGGAGGCTTCCCGCCGCATCGAGTACCGCGCGCCGGACCCGGCGTGCAACCCGTACCTGGCCTTCAGCGTGATGCTGGCGGCGGGGCTGGAAGGCATTGAAAAGCAGTACAAGCTACCTCCCGTGGCCGAGCGCAACGTCTTTGCGCTTACGGCGGGGGAGCGCGAGGCGATGGGCATTGAGATGCTGCCGCGCAGCCTCGGCGAGGCGATCCTCCTTACGGAGAAGAGCGAGCTCGTTCGCAAGGCCCTGGGGCCGAGGGTGTTCGACAGCTTCATACGCAACAAGAAGATAGAGTGGGACCGGTACCGACGACACGTTACCGACTACGAGATCAAGCGGTACCTTCCAATACTCTAGGAGCAGTCAGCAGTGGGCAGAGATAGGCAGTCAGCAGTCAGCAGTCGGCAGTCGGCAGGATACAAGAATATTAATCTGCCGAAGCCGGTGAAGCAGGGCCTTTACGATCCCCGGTTCGAGCACGACGCGTGCGGCGTCGGACTCGTCGCCAACGTCAAGGGTGTGAAGTCCGCCGCCACAATCGCGCAGGGGCTCGAGGTGCTCATCAACCTGGGCCACCGAGGCGCGGCCGGCGCGGACCCTGACACCGGCGACGGCTGCGGCATCCTGTTCCAGATGCCCACGGCCTTCTTTGCCTCCGAGGCTGTGAAGCTGGGCTTCACCCTGCCGCCCGCCGGCGCGTACGGCGTCAGCATGACCTTCCTCCCACGCGAGGCCCGGCAGCGCGCCCGGTGCGAGAAGATCATCGAGCGAGTTGTTGCCGAAGAGGGCTGCATGCTGCTCGGCTGGCGCGACGTGCCCGTCAAGCCGGACGCCATCGGCACACTGGCTTCCCGCGTCCGCCCGTTCATCCGCCAGTTTTTCGTTGGGCGTCCCGCCGGCTCTGCCGACAAGGCCCCCCTGGAGCTGCGACTTTACGTCATCCGCAAACAGATCGAAAAGGCCGTCGCGGCGACGCAGATCAAGGACGTGGACCAGTTCTACATCTGCAGCCTGTCGTCCACGAAGATCGTGTACAAGGGCCTAATCCTTGCACACCAGCTCGAGAACTTTTATCCCGACCTGAGCAACAAGGACATGGTTTCCGCGTTCGCGCTCGTCCACTCGCGCTTCAGCACCAACACGCTGGGCACGTGGCGGCTTGCGCACCCGTACCGGTTCATCATCCACAACGGCGAGATCAACACCCTGCGCGGCAACATCAACTGGATGGCCGCGAGGGAGGCCAACTTCGCCTCCCCACTGCTCGGCGACGACATCAAGAAGCTCCTGCCGGTCGTCACGCCCAACCAGAGCGACACGGCGACGCTGGACAACGCGCTGGAGCTCCTGCTCGCGTCCGGCCGCTCCCTTCAGCACGCGATGATGATGCTCATCCCCGAGGCGTGGGGCGAGCACATCACGATGGACCAGGCGAAGAAGGACTTCTACGAGTACCACGCGTGCCTTATGGAGGCTTGGGACGGCCCCGCCCTCGTCATCGGCACTGACGGCACGAAGGTGTGCGCAATCCTGGACCGCAACGGCCTGCGCCCCTGCCGCTACCTGGTGACGAAGGACGACCTGCTCGTCATGGCATCGGAGACCGGCGTGCTCGATATCCCGGAAGAGAAGATCCTCTACAAGTGGCGCATCCAGCCCGGCCGCATGTTTATGCTGGACACCGCCGAAGGCCGCATCGTCGACGACACCGAGATCAAGAACGGCCTAACCACCCTGAAGCCATACGGCAAGTGGCTCAAGGAGAACAAGGTCACGATGGACCAGCTCCCGGAGCCGAAGAAGGTCCACAAGCCGGACTTTGAGACGCTTATCGAGCGGCAGAAAGCGTTCGGCTACACGCAGGAGGATATCCGCGTGACGCTGGAGCCAATGGCGACTACCGGCGCGGAGCCTGTGGGCTCGATGGGCACGGACACCCCGCTGGCCGTGCTCTCCGACCAGACTCCCCTGCTCTTCCAGTACTTCAAGCAGCTGTTCGCACAGGTCAGCAACCCGCCGCTGGACGCCATCCGCGAGGAGCTGGTGACATCCGTCGCGACATTCATCGGCGCTGAGGGCAACCTATTCGACGAGACGCCGCAGCAGGCCCGGATGCTCAAGATCAAGAAGCCGCTGCTGACGAACAAAGACCTCGAAAAGATCCGCGCCATCGACAGGCCCGGCCTCAAGGCGAAGACACTATCCACGCTCTTCAGGCCGTCCGAAGGGAGGGGCGCCCTCGAGAGCGCAATGGAGAAGCTGTTCGCCCAGGTATCGCAGGCCGTACGCGAGGGACACTCGATCATCATCCTGTCCGACAGGGGCGTGGACCACGAGTACGCCCACATACCCAGCCTGATGGCCGTCTCCGGCGTGCACCACCACCTGATCCGCGAGGGCGCGCGCACGAAAGTCGGCCTCGTCATTGAGTCCGGCGAGCCGCGTGAGATCGCGCACTTCTCGCTCCTGTTCGGCTACGGCGCCGTAGCAATCAACCCGTACCTGGCCTACGAGACGCTGGCACAGATGGTCGCTGGCGACCAGTTCCTGCAGAACGTCGACTACGCGACCGCCGAGGCGAACTTCAACAAGGCGATCAGCAAGGGCGTTGTGAAGGTCATGTCCAAGATGGGCATCTCCACCCTGCAGAGTTATCGCGGCGCGCAGATATTCGAGGCGGTCGGCCTCTCCAATGATTTCGTCAACAAGTACTTTGCCTGGACCGTCTCCCGCATCGGCGGCGTGGGCATTGAGCATATCGAGGAAGAGAGCCGGACGCGGCATGCCTATGCGTACCTGGACCGCAAGGTCAAGGGCAACCCGGAGCTCAAGGTCGGCGGGCAGTACCAGTGGCGCAACGAAGGGGAGTACCACATGTGGAACCCCGACACCATCGCCACGCTGCAGTTCGCCGCGAGGACGAACAACCCGAAGACGTTCAAAGAGTTCAGCGACTTCGTCGACAACCAGAACAGGAGCCTGTGCACGATACGCGGACTGCTTGACTTCAAGAAGGCCGAGAAGCCTGTCGCCCTCGAAGAGGTTGAGCCGGCGAAGGAGATTGTGAAGCGGTTCGCCACCGGCGCGGCGTCGCTCGGCTCCATCAGCCGCGAGGCGCACGAGACGATGGCTATAGCGATGAACCGCGTCGGCGGGCGCAGCAACACCGGAGAGGGCGGCGAGGACTTTCACCGATATACCAAGGACGCCAACGGCGACTCCCGCAGCAGCGCGATCAAGCAGGTGGCCTCCGGCCGCTTCGGCGTGACCGCCAACTACCTGGCCAACGCGACCGACCTGCAGATCAAGATGGCGCAGGGCTCCAAGCCCGGCGAGGGCGGCCAGCTTCCCGGCCACAAGGTGGACGAGTACATCGGCTGGGTGCGCAACTCCACCCCGGGCGTCGAGCTCATATCGCCGCCTCCGCACCACGACATCTACTCAATTGAGGACCTGGCGCAGCTCATCTTCGACCTGAAGAACTCGAACCCGGCCGCGCGCATCCACGTGAAGCTCGTCTCCGAGGCGGGCGTGGGCACCATCGCGGCGGGCGTTGCCAAGGGCCACGGCGACGTGGTGCTCATCAGCGGCGACTCGGGCGGCACTGGAGCGTCCCCGGAATCTTCAATCAAGAACGCCGGCCTGCCGTGGGAGCTCGGCGTCGCCGAAGCCCAGCAGGTGTTGGTAATGAACGACCTCCGCGGCCGCATCGTCGTCCAGACGGACGGCCAGCTCAAGACGGGCCGCGACGTTGCGGTGGCGTGCCTGCTCGGGGCGGAGGAGTTCGGCTTCGCAACCGCGCCGCTCATCGTTATGGGCTGCATCATGCTTCGCAAGTGCCACCTGAACACCTGCTCCGTCGGCATCGCCACCCAGGACCCGGCGCTGCGCAAGAAGTTCGCGGGACAGCCCGAGCACGTCATCAACTACTTCTTCTTCGTCGCCGAGCAGCTCCGCCAGGTGATGGCCGAGATGGGCTTCCGCACGGTGGATGAGATGGTCGGGCGCGTCGACAGGCTGGACACAAAGCGCGCCATCGAGCACTGGAAGGCGAAGGGGCTGGACTTCTCCGGCCTGCTGCACATGCCGAAGGTGCCGAAGGGCGTGGCAACGCACCACAAGCAGGACCAGGACCACGGCATGTGGAAGGTCCTCGACCGCAAGCTGATCGAGAGGTCGAAGCAGGCCATCGAACACAAGCAGCAGGTGTCCTTCGATCTGCCGATCCGCAACGCCAACCGCTCCACCGGCACGATGCTGAGCTACGAGATAGCCAAGCGCTACGGCGAGGAGGGGCTGCCCGAGGACACGATCAAGATCAGGTTCAAGGGCTCCGCCGGTCAGAGCTTCGCGGCGTTCCTGGCAAAGGGCGTCACCTTCCACCTTGAGGGTGACGGCAACGACTACTTCTGCAAGGGCCTCTCCGGCGGCAAGGTGATAGTCACGCCTAAGACAGGCTCACACCTGCAGGCCGACAGGAACGTTATCGCAGGCAACGTGGCGCTGTACGGCGCCACCGGCGGCAAAGCATTCATCCACGGCGTCGTGGGCGAGCGCTTCGCGGTCCGCAGCAGCGGCGCGGAGGCGGTCGTAGAGGCCGTCGGCGACCACGGGTGCGAGTACATGACCCGCGGCCGCGTGGTGGTGCTCGGACCCACGGGCCGCAACTTCGCTGCAGGCATGAGCGGAGGCGAGGCATACGTGCTGAACGAGTCGGGCCGGTTCGAGTCGCTGTGCAACACGGAGATGGTGGACCTTGAGCCAGTCACCGCTCCTGAGGATATCGAGACGCTGCGCTCGCTTGTATACGAGCACTTCTGCCACACAGGCAGCGCGACAGCCAAGCGCGTGCTGGACAACTGGGCGACGACGCTCCCGAAGTTCGTAAAGGTTATGCCGCGGGACTACAAGCGCGTTCTGGCGCAGCGCAAGGCAAAGGCGCAAGACCGGGTAGCCGTGCAGGCGGGGGACTAAAGAGATTTAATGGGAAAGCCTACCGGTTTCATTGAGCTTAAGAAGGTGCCTCTGCCGAAGCGCCCGGTAAAAGAGCGCGTCGGCGACTACAAAGAGTTCCTCAAGGACTGGGACGAGAAGACCGCCAGAGAGCAGGGCGCGCGGTGCATGAACTGCTCCGTCCCCTTCTGCCACAAGGGCTGCCCGCTTGGCAACCTCATTCCGGACTGGAACGACCTGGTATACCGCGGCCGGTGGGAGCAGGCGCTCACAGCCCTTCACGCCACGAACAACTTCCCGGAGTTCACAGGCCGCGTCTGCCCCGCGCCGTGCGAGGCATCCTGCGTGCTGGCGATCAACCAGGACCCGGTGACGATCGAGTACATCGAGAAGAGCATCGCCGACCGCGGGTGGAAGGAAGGCTGGATCAAGCCCGAGCCGCCGACGTCGCGCACCGGCAAGAAGGTAGCCGTCGTCGGCTCCGGCCCTGCGGGCCTCGCTGCCGCGCAGCAGATCAACCGCGCCGGCCATTCGGTGACGGTGTTCGAGCGGGCGGACTACATCGGCGGCCTGCTTCGCCTCGGCATACCGGACTTCAAGCTGGAGAAGCAGGTAGTCCAGCGCCGGGTGGACCAGATGGAGGCGGAGGGCGTCACATTCCAGACCGGCGTGGAGGTCGGCAAGACCTTCCCGGCTGAGAAGCTCCTCAATGAGTACGATGGGGTCGTCCTTACCGGAGGCTCCACGAAGCCGCGCGACCTCCAGGCGCCCGGCCGCGATCTGAAGGGCGTGCACTTCGCAATGGAGTACCTTACCCAGCAAAACCTCATCAACGCCGGCGAAAAGGTCCCGGCGAAGAGCCGGATTTCCGCCGAGGGCAAGCGCGTCATCATCCTCGGCGGCGGCGACACAGGCTCAGACTGCCTGGGCACGGCGCACCGGCAGGGCGCTGAGGTAGTCTACCAGTTTGAGATCATGCCGGAGCCGCCCGCGTCCCGCCGGCCGGACAACCCATGGCCGCAATGGCCCACCATTCTGCGCTCTTCCTCGTCGCACGACGAGGGCGGCGTGCGGGACTACAGCATCCTCACCAAGCGCTTCTCCGGCGCCAACGGCAAGCTTGAGAAGATTCACGCTGTGAAGGTGGAGTGGGGCGCGCCCGACGCTTCCGGCCGCCCGACGATGCACGAGATCGACGGCAGCGAGTTCGAGATGGAGACCGACCTTGTCCTCCTCGCGATGGGCTTCCTCTACCCCGAGCCGGACGGCATGCTCGCCCAGCTTGGCGTCCAGCTCGACCGGCGCGGCAACGTGGTCACCACCGCGGACAAGATGACCAGTGTGCCCGGCATCTTCGCCGCGGGGGACATGGCGCGCGGGCAGTCACTGGTGGTGTGGGCGCTTGCCGAGGGCAGGGAGGCCGCGCGCGGCGTGGACAAGTACCTCATGGGGAAGACCAGCCTCCGGCCGGTGCTCTCCACGAGATAGAACAGCCAAACAGCCGAAGACCCCCTCTCTGTATCTCTCCCCCGGTGGGGGAGAGGAAAACCAAGAGCGTCCCTGCGGGAGGCTCCGAGAAGCAGCCCTGAAGGGGCACTTTCTCTCTTCCCCCTCCGGGGGAAGAATACAAGAAGGGGGTCTTTGGCTGTTCGGCCTTCAGTCTGTTCCTCTGTTTACCTATCCCAATCCCCGCCCCAATACTCCTTGGCAAAAACATCGTTACCCCTTTAGAGTATCGAAGTTTGGTTGACTTACGTGGTATAACCGATATAGGTGGGCGTCTTATCGTTAGCCTGCTTGACACCATTTCGGCCCGTAACCTGCGTTACGAAGACCCCTTACCCCCACACACGCTTACGGGAGCGCAAGTACTATGAACAAAGAAGAGCGAATACAACAAATCGCATACGAACTATGGGAAAAGGACGGCCGACCCCATGGAAAGGCAGCTGAGCACTATTACCGCGCCGAACGGATCTGGATGGCTGAGACACAGCAGAACGGTGATAACGGCGGCTCCCCTGCCTCATCGATTGCTCCGGTCATGACGGGCACGCCGGCGACGCCGTCTGCACGACGCGCGGCGCCAACCAAAAAGCCGACCAAAAATAGGCACGATTCCGCACTTCAACGTTCGTGATTAGAGGCCCGACTATACGCCCTTCGCCGCGATAAATGCCGCCAGGTCTGCCGTACGGCAGCTATAGCCCCACTCGTTGTCGTACCAGCCGACGACTTTCACCAGGTTCCCGCCCATAGACATCGTCGACAGGCCGTCGATGATGCTGCTGTTGGGGTTCCTGATAATGTCGCTGCTGACGATCGGCTCCTCGGTGTACTCGACGATGCCCTTAAGCGCGCCCGCCGCTGCGTCCTTATAGGCCTGGTTGATCTCCACAGGCGAAGCGTTCTTCTTGAGGTTGACGACCAGGTCCGTCACGGAGCCGGTGGGCGTGGGCACGCGGAAGGCCATGCCGTGGATCTTGCCGTTGAGGTCCGGCAGCACCAGGCCCACAGCCTTGGCCGCGCCGGTCGTTGTGGGGATGATGTTCACCGCGGCCGCGCGGGCGCGGCGCATGTCCTCGTGCACCTGGTCCAGGATCTTCTGGTCGTTCGTGTACGAATGAATAGTCGTCATGAGGCCGCGCTCGATGACGAAGTTGTCGTGCAGGACCTTGGCCATGGTCGCGACGCAGTTGGTTGTGCAGGATGCGTTCGAGATGATGTTGTGCTTCTTCGGGTCGTAGCTCTTCTCGTTGACGCCCAGCACAAGAGTCGCGTCCTCGCCCTTCGCCGGGGCGGAGATGATGACCTTTTTGGCGCCGCCCTCACGGTGACCGCCCGCCTTGGCAGCATCGGTAAACCGGCCAGTGGACTCTACGACGATGTCCACGCCGTAGTCTCGCCAGGCCAGCTTCGCCGGGTCCGTCCCCTGCATAACCTTGACGGAGTGCCCGTCGATGACAAGCTCCTTCTCTTTGGCCTCTACTTTGCCGGCGTATACGCCGTAGTTAGAGTCGTATTTGAACAGGTGGGCGTTCGTCTTCGTGTCCGCGAGGTCGTTGACGGCCACAACCTCGAGCTTGCCGGGGTGGCGCTCCATCATGGCGCGCAGCACCTGCCGGCCGATGCGCCCAAACCCGTTGATACCGACGCGAGTTGCCATTACTTACACCTCGTTGTGAATCATTCCGGAGCGGTTCATCTCTGGGCATAAACCTCGAACATCACCCATTATAAGCTCAATTCGGCTTATCACAAGGCAGGTGTGACGCGTAGCGTCACGGGCCCATAAGGCTCTTCACCGTCTTTAGTAGCTCCTCCGCGCCCTTCAGCGCCTCACGCGCTTCGTCTGGGTCATCATAGACTTGAAAGGGCACTCCCCCCTGGAAGCGCATCGGGATAGCGTGTCGGCGAATAGTATTTATCCAGTCGGTTTGCCAGATTTACAAAAGCCTCGAGAGGCGGAAAGGAACTTTTCAGATCGGCGACGAGCTCCACCAGAGAGTGCCCTCGAGCCGTCCTGTCGCCACGGTGATATGCCAGCGCCTTCAAACATTTCTCCGCCGTTTGATGGGAGACAAACAGGACATGTGAGTGAAACCCGCCGCTCAGAGAATGCTTGGCGATCGCTAACTCGTGTTCCGCCTGAAGGAACCATCGGCGTGCCTCACCCGGGCTATTCTTCATATATCACGACGCCTTGCTGGACAGCGTCCTCAAGAAATGCTCTACCTTCGGCAAGCATGGTGTCAAACTCTTGCGGAGTGTAGATAAGAACATCCATCGCTCTGGGCCACGCTTGAATAAGGCCTTCGAATAGCTCGTATCTCCTGGTCCACTTCAAATCGGTATCCACGACGATGATCAAATCGATGTCGCTGTACCTGTCCGCTATCCCATTTGCGTATGACCCGAAAAGAATGGCTTTAATTGCGCCGCCGCGCCTGAGGATTGGCGCGAACGCCTCCTTGATCTCGTCTATAGTCGGAATCCCCGTGAGCACCTTCGTGGGATTTGTCTGCATACAGGACCTACCTACACCTTCTTCTTGAGGAACCTGTCGTACGCGCTCATGCCGGCGTAAACGGCCCTGTCCTGGAGCTCTCCCTCAATACGGAGAATGCGGTTGTACTTGGCTGTCCGCTCTCCCCTGGCAGGCGCTCCCGTCTTGATCTGGCCCGCGGATACGCCCACGGCCAGGTCCGCAATGGTAGTATCTTCCGTCTCCCCTGAACGGTGGCTCACGACGGCGTTCCAGCCTGCCTGCCGGGTTGTCCGTATCGCCTCCAGCGTTTCGGAAACGGTGCCAATCTGGTTGAGCTTGATGAGGACTGCGTTCGCGGCCTTGCGCTCTATGCCCTGTTTGATTATTTTCGGGTTGGTCGTGAACAGGTCGTCGCCGACGAGCTGCACCCTGTCGCCGATGCGCTGGGTGAGCGCGGCCCACCCTTCCCAGTCCCCCTCCGCCAGACCGTCCTCGATGCTGATGATTGGGAAGTCGCGGACCCACTTCTCGTACATATCCACCATCTGCGCCGAAGTGAGTGTTGCGCCGTCCCTTGCAAGAGTGTACTTGCCGTCGGCCCAGAGCTCCGTCGCGGCCACGTCCAGGCCCATGAATACCTGCTTGCCGGGCGTGTACCCCGCCCGCTCGATGGCCTTGAGCACCAGCTCAAGAGACTCGCGGTTTGATGCCACCTTGAACGCAAAGCCGCCCTCATCGCCCACCGCCGTGCCCATGTGGCGCTCTTTCACGATCTTCTTCAGCGCCTGGTATATCTCCGAGCCTGCGCGGACCGCTTCGCGGAAGGACGCCACCCCTGCCGGGAGGACCATGAACTCCTGCATGTCGGCCGACTGCTCGGCGTGCTTGCCGCCGTTGAAAATGTTGAGCATAGGTGCCGGCAGCGTTATCGCGCCGTCCTTCGCAAAGTGCCTGTAGAGCGGCAACCCCTCCGCCATGGCCGCCGCGTGTGCGGCAGCCATGGAGACGCCCAGCATGGCGTTGGCGCCGAGGCGCGACTTGTTTTCCATGCCGTCCAGCTTGATGAGAAGGTCGTCCAGCGCCGCCTGGTCGAGGACGGACTTGCCCACGAGCGCGGCGGAGATCTCCTCGCGGACGCTCTTGATCGCCTTGAGCACGCCGTTGCCGCCGTAGCGCGACTTATCGCCGTCCCGGAGCTCCAGCGCCTCGTTAGCGCCCGTGCTGGCCCCGGACGGCACGGCGGCGCGCCCGATGAGCCCATTCGACGTAATCAGGTCTACCTCAATCGTCGGGTTGCCTCGGGAGTCGAGTATCTCCCTTGCATTCAGCCTTGCAATCGTGCTCAACATGACACCTCGTTATGGTCTCAGTACCGCCTCGCGGCCTTTGCGGGCCTCTCCACAGCCAGCGCCAGAGCCTTTTCGACGGCCTCCGCAGGGGTGGCGGCCGTCACAATGCCCGGGTCAGGCTCGCCGCCTCGCCTCAGCTCCCAGCTTCCCAGGCCGATCACCGGGATTCCGGTGTCCAGCGCCAGCGCGATCTCCGACAGGGTGCCGTAGAACCCTCCGACGGCGATAACCGCCCGGCCCGACTTGACAACGACAACGTTCCTGCCGTTTCCGAGGCCGGTGCAGATGGGGTAGTCCACCCATGGGTTGGCGTCGGTGGGGTCGTTGCCGGGAAGAATTCCGATCGTACAGCCGCTGGCGGACTTCGCGCCTTTGCAGGCAGCCGCCATCACCCCGGGGCCGCCCCCGCAGACGAGCGTGATCCCGCGGCGGCCGAGCTCGGCGCCTACCTGCTCGGCGAGCGCCTCTATCTCCGGCGTGGGCCTCCCTGCGCCGACAACCGATATCATCACGGGTGACACCCCGTCGCGGCGGATGTATACATATCGACAGGCCGCGCCTGTCCCATTGTTACACCGGAAATAGCGGATGTCTACACAGCTTTACGGGTGTGAGTGGCCGCGCACCTGGCTAGGTGCCGGTAGAAATGCTTTATTGAATACCTGCGAAGTAGCCACAATTAATTCATCGGCAATTGCGCGCATTTTCACAAAACAAAAGCGTTCCGATTTCGCGGAACGCCTCTCGAATTATCTATTCAATTGTAGTCCATCGGCCCTGCAATTTCAGTATTCACTACTGAAGGACCGCGCCCGTGAAGGGCATTTGCGGTGTGTCCCTATCGTTACGCAGGGCTCCCGGTTTCGCAAACCCTTACCGGCTGTATCACCCTGTTCCTGTACTATCCTGCCACGCCGGTAAGGGAATGAGAAGGAAACTTCCAGCACTGATGCGTCGCCATTAGTTGTCTAGCCAACTCATCCCTCCCTTCGGCTTGATCTTTCTTGAAGAAGCTCATCGCTTCTTCAAGTTCATACTACTACCAGACCCGCTTTTGTCAACGTTAATGCGCCGCATATTTTGAAATGTGACGCTCAAAGCTGCACGATTCATCGACGAATTCCGCAACACCAAATGTGTGAATTCCGTCACAGACACTGCGCCACTGCCGCCACGTGCGCCGGAGTGGTGCCGCAGCACCCTCCTACTACCCGCGCGCCCATGGCCCGCCACTTCTCCGCGTACGCCGCATGCACCTCCGGCGTGAATTCAGAATCCCCGACCACGTTGGGATACGCTCCGAAAGCCACGTCGAACTCCTCGATGAGCTTCGGCAGCGCAGCGGAGATCGCGTCCGGCCTGCTGCACATCGCCAGGACCGCCGATACGCCGGTCCCTGCCAGCGACTCAGCAAGCCGGCCGAAGGACTCCCCGCTCGCCATCAGTCCGCCCTCGGTCACGTTGCACACACCAAGGAGCACTGGAACGCCGAGGCCGGAGACCGACCGCACAGCCAGCACGCATTCCGCGACGCTGCTGTGGTACTCAAGCAGCAGAGCATCCACGCCCGCGCCCGCAAGAATCCGCGCCTGTTCGATATAGTCACGCGCCGCCCTTTCAGGCGCTATCGGCGCGCCCCGTGGTTTGGGCGGCGATATGCTGCCGGCGACATACGCCCCGGGCTTCACCGAGTCACGCGCACGCACCGCTATCTCCACGGCGCGGACGTTGATCTCCTCCAGGCGGCCGGCCATCTCCGGGATCCCGCGAAAGTCGAACTTCGCCCTGTTGGTGTTGAAGGTGTTGGTGGTGATGATGTCCGCGCCCGCTCGCAGGTAGTCCTCGTGCAGCGACTGGAGCTCTGCCGGCGCGTCCAGTACAGCGGTGGCCGATCGCGACGCTATGCCCTTCCTTACCGTGCCGTCGGACTCGCGCGAGTCGATGACGCCGCGCCTCTTGAGCTCGGTAGAGATCGCCCCGTCCAGCACCATAGCGCCGGCGGCGAGCCTGGTGACAAGGTCCGGTCGTGACATCGCCGAACACCTCCCGGTCTGAATTTACCGTCAGGCTCCCCCCATGCCCTCCCACAGCCCTTCGAAGAAGCTGCGCGCGTTCACCCCCAGCGTCCGCAAGTGGTATCCGCCCTCCTGCACGACCAGCGTCGGCAGGCGAAACGCGCCTATCGCTTGCCCGTTGCGCCTGAAGTCCTCCGCCCGGAGCAGCCACGTCCCGGCAGGGTCATTGCGCGCCGTATCCAGCCCGAGAGCGACGACAATGCAGGCCGGACCGAATTCCTCCGCGCGCCGGACAAGCCTGTCCAGCGCGCGTCGGTACGCGTCGCCGTCTACCCCCTCCATCAGCGGTACGTTGAGATTGAACCCTTCACCCGCGCCGGTGCCGGTCTCATCTTCAAAACCGCTGAAGTACGGGAACGCCACGCTCGGATGGCCGTGGATGGACATCGTCAGCACGTCATTGCGCCGGTAGAAGATCTCCTGCTGGCCGTTACCGTGATGGTAGTCCAGGTCAAAGACCGCCACCTTGCCGCGACGGCTCAGGTAGTTGGCCGCCACAGCGAGGGAGTTGAAGTAGCAGTACCCCCCAAAGTACCGGTGCTCCGCGTGGTGTCCCGGTGGCCGAATCAGGGCATACGCCGCCCGCGCCCCGTCCAGCATCGCCTCTGCCGCCGTCAATGCGCAGTCGACAGACTTCCTCGCCGTCACGTATCCGTTGCGCGTTATAGGCGTGAAGGTATCCAGGGAGTAGTAGGGCGCCTGCAACGTCAGGTCCGCAGGCAGCCTGTCCCTGTTCCTGATGGGCACTATGGAAGGCAGCAGCTCTTCGCCAGGCTCCAGGCAATTGATTACGTCCCCCATGAACCGGAAGAAGGCGGAGTCGTGGACAGCCAGGATGGGGTCTTCTCCGAATTGCCGGAGGGGCAGCCTGTCCCAGATCGGCATCGCTTCGACGCCGGCCAAAAGCGCGCGCAGCCGCTGCGGCGTCTCCTTGTAATCACGGTCACGCACGCGATGGACTTCGTGGCCGTCGCTGACGACCAGTCCGAAAAGCCGCGAGTCCACTGCGTTAGCCATTCGCGTTTACCTCTCCCCATCCGTCACGCCTCATCTAACCACACGGGCAGCGGGCTTTCAATGAACAATACTAGGCCGCGGCGAGTGCCACGGCCTAGTTGCCATCAGCGTGTATTCTGGGCGCCCCGGTGAATGCCGCCCTTATCGGTCCTTCTTCTTTTTCGACTCCACCGTATTCGAGAAGGTGTCCGTATCCGCGACCGTGCCATTTTCGTTGTAGCTGGTCACTGTCAGGTTCACCTTATCAAAGCTCAGCGCTAACCTCTTCCCATGGTCGCGGTACTTGTCGATCTGAACGTTCTCAAACTCGTAGGCTATCCGCACCACGGTCCCATCTTTCAGGGTCGAATCGATGTTCAGGTTCACGGTATCGAACATCGTACCGTCATCAGCCGCCGCAGCCAGGGCCGGGTCCGAAGAGTCCGGGACTTTGATTAGCTGGGCAATCCTGAGCTTGCTGAGCATCTTCTCTATCCGGTTCTTATTGCCTTTTCCGGGCTTTGGCTCAGCGATCTTCTCGAGCTTCTTCTGTACCTTCTCGACGTCACTCCAGTCGATATAACCTGGGTCTGTCGAGTCACCGTCCACTCCGTCGAACTTCACGTGAATCCCCGGGTCCGGAAGCGTTCCGCCGCCGCCCGGCAAGGTGCCGCCACCGCCAGGAAGTGTCCCGCCTCCACCGGGCAAGGTGCCGCCGTCCCCAGGGAGCGTACCGTCCGCAAACACCGGGCTCCGGCCCAGGCCGGAAAATACAACTAACCCCATAACCGCTACCGCTAGAAACGCCGCGAGCAAATAACCTCTGCCTATCCCAATTGCCTTCATTCTCAACCTCCACACCAGTTTTCCGCATCAGGCAATGGCCGTTCACCGGGGATCTCACCCCACGCCGGTCACACCCAAATCAGATGGCTTGGCACCATTTCTATCGCGGGATGGGAACTATATCAATCCCTGACTAAAACGTGCGCTCACTTACGTGGTTTTCCAGGAGGGCGCTTACGTGGAAACGCGGTGTCCATGGGCGGGAGAGGCCATACGGTGTCTACGTGTTGATTACCGCTTACCGTCTTCGATCCGGCCCAGCAGTCTAAGTAGTCCGTCCAGGATGGTAAGGGGATGAGGGGGGCAACCGGGGATGTACAGGTCTACAGGAATAACGGAGTCCGCCCCGTTGTTGACCTGGGGGTTATTCCGGAAAGGGCCTCCGGATATGGCGCAGCCGCCCACGGCGATGACGAGCTTCGGAGCGGGCGTGGCCGCGTAGGTCTTCTCAAGCGCCAGCCTCATGTTCCCTGTGACAGGCCCCGTGATGATGAGCCCGTCTGCGTGGCGCGGCGAGGCAACGACCTGGATGCCGAAGCGGCCGAGGTCGAACACTACCGTCCCAAGCACGTTGATCTCCGCCTCGCACGCATTGCAGCCGCCCGCGCTGACCTGCCGCAGCTTGAGAGAGCGGCCGAAGAGTGCTTTGGACTTCCTGTCCAGCTCCTCCGCCAGCTTGATGCCGCGCTCGTCGACCACGAGGTCTTCGCGGCGGCGCACGGCAAGGCGGAAGTCACCGGTGTATTTGATCGCTCCTTCGGGGCACGCCTCAACGCACTCCGTGCAGAACAGGCACTTTCCCATGTCTATGCTCGGGCCGTGATCGCCGATGCTCACCGCCTCGGTGAGACACGCCTCGACGCACTCCGCGCAACCGGCAGGGCACTTCGAAGTGTCGATCTTCGGCAGGCCGCGGTAGCGCTCGGGCAGCGCAGGCGCCGACTTCGGGAAGTCGATCGTGCGGTGCTTCTGGTGCAGGCGCGTGCGCCACTGGTTGATCAAAGGTCGAATCCGCAATAGGACAGGTTGAAGCTCTTGTTGCAGAGCGGGAAGTCAGATATCTGCTGGCCGCGCAGCGCAAGCGTAAGCGCCATCCAGTTGTGGAAGGACGGGTCAGTGATCTTGTACCTGGCAAACTTGCCCTGCTCGTCCGTTATCGCAACGTGCGCCACCTCTCCCCTCCACCCTTCCGTAAGCGCCACGGCGAGCATGTTCGGACGCGGCGGCGGGCACTCCGCCTTCACGGACCCAGCGGGCAGCGCGTCCAGGTTGTGCCTGATGTACCTGATCGACTCTGCGATCTCCAGCCGCCGCACGAGCGCCCGCGAGAAAACGTCGCCGCCGGACGCGACGGCCGCCTGCGCCGGGGACTCGCACCACCAGCCTACCGGGTGGTCCTTCCGAACGTCCATCGCGATGCCGGCGGAGCGGGCGGCCATACCCACGAACCCCAGGTCCTGTGCAGCCTTCTGGGAGACCGTGCCCGTCCCCTTCAGCCTGTCCAGGACGGACCCATTAGAGAAGAAGTCGTGCAGCGCCTCGGTAACGTCCCGTTCCGCCCTGTCCAGCCTGCCATGCAGGTCGGCCAGCATATCGCGCTCCGAAACGTCGAACGCCACGCCCCCCCGGCCGCACCATCCCCCGGCCGAGCCTGCTCCCGCATATCACGGAGCTCATGTTGAGGAAATCGCCGCGCAGCCGCCCGCAGAAAGAGGTGGTTGGGAGGAAGCCCACGTCGTTCGCAAGCGCGCCCATATCGCCGGTGTGGTTCGCTAACCGCTCAAGCTCCAGCGCGATAGCCCGGAGGGCCTGCGCCCTTATTGGCGCAGCCACGCCGCCGAGCGACTCCATGACCATGGAGTAGGCAGTCCCGTGGCCGATCGTCGTGTCCCCGGCGACCGTCTCCATTTCAAACATCGTCCGCCGGTGCGGGCCGCAGACGAGCGCCTCTTCAACGCCACGGTGCTGGTATCCCAGGTGTATCTCCAGGTGGTGCACGATCTCCCCAGTGCACTGGAACCTGAAATGCCCCGGCTCGATCACCCCAGCGTGCACCGGGCCCACCGCAACCTCGTGCACCTCCTCTCCCGCCATCGAAAAGTACGGATACGCCCGCGCCATGTGCGGGGGTCCTTCTCCCCCCTTGATGGGGGAGATGTCGGCGCTCCGGCCGACAGAGAGGGTGTTGTGTCCCCTCACCGGCTTCAGCCACGGGTGCCCCTCCGGCATCACGCCCACCTGCTCACAGATCTCTCTCTCAAACAGGTGCGCCTGCGGGCAGTCCGGGGTAATCGATTCGAAGCTCTCCGCCACGTACGTTGCCACCACGGTGAGCGAGTGGGCCGCATCGTTTGCGAGCACTGCATAGAGCCGCGCCCCGGCGTCCCCTGTCCTGCGCCCGAACAGGGAGACAACCCGCGCTCCGGCGCCCGTCGCGGTAATAATTGCCGTCCTGAACGCACCCGTCTCCAGTACAGGCACCGAGCCGGCATCCACGGCCTGCCCGTTTTGAAGCTGGACCCCGGCCGCCACACTCATTGGCCACCCCCCACGAGCGCGGCCGCGTCCCCGATGGCGGCGTCGGCATCGCTGAGCGCGGGTACGAGATCATCGAAGACCTCTGGCGCGCCACGCTGGAGGTAATCTCAAACTGCCCCTGCGAGAAGGGGTGCCCGAGCTGCATCCACTCCCCCAAGTGCGGCAACAACAACCACCCGCTCGATAAGGACGTAGCGAAGCTGGTGCTTAGGGAGATTCTCAATTCACAATTCTGAGTAGCTATGCTATTCTTTATCTGCGTCGGGGTATAGCGCAGCTTGGTAGCGCGCTTGCATGGGGTGCAAGAAGTCCTGGGTTCAAATCCCAGTACCCCGACCATTTTCACAACCCCATGTGGCATTTCCAGCGAATTTCGGCACAATCTCTCCTCGAGGCGTCGCCAATGATCGCTCGCCGCAACCGCCTGCCGGGTCTCCTCCATCTGTTCCTGCTGTTCTCGATTTTGATCGTGACGCTGGCATGCGCTCCCGAGGACGACCCTTTCAACGTGGGCGACCGCGCCCGCATCTCCGCCGAGGCCACGGCCGCCGCCGCGCAGGGCCAGTCCTCTACGCCCACCCTGTCCACAGAAGGCAACAGGTCCGTCCTTCAGAACGAAGGCAAGGGCACTGTGCGCTTCGCCGACTGGAGCGACAACGAGATAGCGCTGCTCAACAACATTGCGGGCTACATCCTGGTGTGGGGGTACGACTACAAGGCGGAGCTTGTTGATGTGAACGAGGGCGGCTACCAGGCCGCTGCGACGGACGGCAAGGTGGACGTGGTTATGGGCGTGCCAAAGGCAACGGCCTCAGACTGGCTGAAGCAACAGGCGGACTCCGGCAAGCTGGTGGACGCAAGCTCACCCTACGGAGCCGACGGCGAGATACGTATCGCACACACTACCGCCCTCAAGTCCGGCTCCGCCGAGGTGGCCGACTTCCTTCAGAAGATCAGCGTGGACCACCAGCTGATCACGAACCAGGCCGCCCAGATCAGCGGCGGCAGGACCGGCATACGGCCCATCGTGGCGGCGCTCACGTTCCTCAAGAACAACGAGCCGGTCTGGACAGCGTGGCTCCCGGTGCCCATCGCTGAGAACGTTAAGACCTCCATCGCCGCCGGCAAGACCAGCCTGGTCAAGCGTGACTGCATCCCCACGGGCGGTTCCCGCTCCCCCGGCAACCCCAACGAGGAGAACTGCTAGGAAGTAGTCCCTTTTGATACCTCGCCCTCGAGCTGTGCCAGATCGTGGTCCAGGGCGGCCATATCGTATTGTGAGGTGATCTTCTTCAGCCTGAGGTACTCCATCATCTCCCAAACCGTCACGCCTGCTTCCCTGGCAGCCCTTGCCGTAGAGACCTTTCCGTCTCCATACTGCCGGGCGAAGTAGTCCAGCTTCCAGCTCGCAATGGCCTTCGCCAACAGCTTTCGCACCGTCGTCGCACGGTCTGATTGCTCAAGCCGTTCTATGGTCTCCAGGTCGCGCACCATCTCTTCAGGAAGCCGCGATCCAACCATCTGCTCTTTCTTCATCGATTCTTCCTTTTCGCCCTTCGGAGAACTTCCGCTATTACCTCCGGCGATACCCAGAGCACTTTAGCGACCTCCACCACATACTTCTCAAACTCTTCGTCTGAGATATGCCCTCCGAGGTGCATTTCGAGAAGCACACCTATCGTACCCGCATGCTCCAATTGCATGGACGCGGCTATGGACCTTGCTTCCCTATCGTCCACTATTAGCTTGAACCGGCGCGCCTGCACAATGGATATGGATTCGGCCTCACCCCTGTCCAAGCCCGAAACGTCAACAAGGGTGGAGGCAATTTCTGCTTCGCGGTCCGACATCTCCGCTATAGAAATCCACCCTTCCCGTATGGCCAGCTGGACCCGAGCGACTTCTGTTGCACCTTTACGAATGCCCCCCGTCACCACTTCTTCCAGCACTGTGGGGGCAATGACGACATAGCTGAAGCGCTCTTTCAACAGACGCAAACAGCCGACCTTGGCGAGAGAGATTAGGACAGTAGAATCAGCAATAACCAAGGTAAAGCCCCTGAATCCGCCTAAATCGATGATATCAAATGTATCACCTGATTTCAATCGCGGTATTGTCTGGTCGTTCCCTCCCTGTTACCCTGAACTCTGGATTCGCGTTTCTTCCCGCGTGTATGGGCGACATGAAGACCGGAGAGTTGCTCCCGGAGGCACCATGGAAACCGACTTACTGGTCATTGGCGGCGGTGTCATTGGCGTATCCTCGGCGTACTACCTGCAAAAGGCCGGTCGGCGCGTCACGTTGATGGAGCAGGGGCCGGACCTTTGCAGCGGCAGCTCCTGGGGCAACGCCGGCTGGATCTCCCCGCGCCACAGCGTACCGCTCGCCTCGCCCGGGGCCGTCGGCAAGGCGCTGCGATGGATGTTCAGGCCTGCCAGCCCGTTCTACGTGAAGCCGCGCCTCGATCCCGCCCTGATTTCCTGGCTCATGCGATTCCGCTCCGCCACCAACGGTCGCGCCGTCCGACGCACTACCGCAATCGCGTGGGAGTTCGCGGAGGCAAGCCTGGCCCTTTATGACGAGACAGTCCGGCAGGAGAGGCTTGAGTGCGAATTCAACCGCAAGGGCCTCCTCCACGTCTACCGCACGCAACACGAGTACCGCGAGGCGCTGGTGGAGATGCACCTGCTGCGGCAGGTCGGAATCGCGTGCGAGGTCCTGGAGGGTGACAGGGCGCTGGAGCTGGAGCCAGCGCTGAAGCCGGGCCTTGCCGGGGCGGTCTTCCACCCGAGCGACGCGCACGTGCAGCCGTACGACTTCGTCAATGGGCTTGCGGCGCGTATCGAAGCCATGGGCGGAGAGGTGCGCCTGAATACCGCAGTCACGGGCTTCGAGCTGTCCGGCAAGACGGTCGCCAGGGTGAAGACGAGCAACGGGGACTTTACGGCAAATCAGGTGGTGCTCGCCGCCGGAGCGTGGTCGACGCCCCTCGTCCGGGACCTGCGGCTAAAGCTCCCAATTCAGCCCGCCAAGGGCTACAGCATCACCTTCGAGAACGTCAAGAATGCGCCATCCAGGCCGGTGATGCAGAGCGAGGCGCACGTCGGCGTCACGCCGTTCGGCAACGGCCTCCGCCTGGCGGGCACACTGGAGCTCTCCGGCATCAACGACCGCATCCTCCCCCGTCGCGTGCAGGCGCTGCGCAACGCCGCCCGCGAGTACCTCCAGGCAGAGCTGCCGCCGAACGGCGGCCGCGTGTGGTGCGGCCTGCGCCCCATGACCCCGGACAACCTCCCCGTCATTGGCGCGCCGGCCCACCTGCAAAACCTGATAGTCGCCGCCGGCCACTCCATGACCGGCGTAACCCTGGGCCCGGCCACCGGCAAGCTGGTGGCGCAGATCGCCATGGGCGAGAAGCCCTACCTGAGTCCTGAGCCGTTCAGCCCCGCGCGGTTCCAGTGACATGCCGAAGATCTGCGAGTTCTACGGGGTCACAATCGCAATGTTTTATAATGATCATGAACCTGCTCATTTCCATGCGACATACGGAGGCGATCTGGCCGTGATCGGTGTTGACCCGGTCGTCGTTTTGAAAGGCGGATTGCCACGCCGTGCTTTGGGCCTGGTCTTTGAATGGGCCAGGAGCCACCAGCCGGAGTTGCAGGAAAACTGGGCAAGGGCAAGGGCCCACCGGCCCTTATCTCGCATAGAGCCACTGGAGTAATCGGACCTTATGGAAATCGTCACAAAGGTGCGCGTGCTGCGACCCTACATACTCCGGGTGACATTCTCGGACGGTACCGTGCGCGACGTGGACGTCGAAAGCGAGCTCTACGGAGAGGTGTTTGAGCCGTTGAAAGACCCGCGGGTCTTCGCGAAGGCCAGGGTGGACAAGACATTACGGACGGTTATTTGGCCGAATGGCGCCGACTTCAGCCCCGAATTCCTCTACCGCGGCGCGAAAAGCGCGGCTGCTGTGTAAACTCCGCCCCCAATGCCTGCACGATACCCGCGCCCGCCGAGCCCGATCCCTTACCCGTCGCCCTGCGCAAGGCGGAGGTGGAGGACCGTTTCGCTCCCCTGCTGGACGGCAAGACGCTTCCGCAGTTCCTGGAAGACACCGAGACGCAGGCGTTTATCGTTCTCCAGGACGGCGAGATCGTATACGAGAAGTACTTCAACGGCTCTGGCCGCGACTCCATTGTCACATCGTTCTCCGCCGCGAAGTCGTATGTCTCCGCCCTCCTGGGTATCGCCGTCATGGAAGGCCACATCGAGAGCATCGACGACCCGATCACGAAGTACATCCCGGAGCTGCTGGACCGCGACCCCGATTTCGGGCGCATCACCGTCCGGCACCTGGTCGCCATGACCAGCGGCCTCAGCTACGAGGAGACGGGCCTCCCCGGCGGCGACGACGCGCTCACGTACTACTACCCGGACCTGCGCGACCTGGCCATCAACCGCACGACGATCAACAACCCGCCCGGCGGGAAGTTCCTGCACAACAACTACAACCCCCTGCTCTCAGGCGTTGTGCTGGAGCGCGCGACCGGCATGCCCGTCGCCACGTACATGCAGGAGAAGCTCTGGAAGCCCATGGGCGCGGAGTTCGACGCATCGTGGAGCCTGGATAGCGAGAAGACGGCATTCGAGAAGATGGAGAGCGGCATCAACACCCGCGCGATCGACTCGCTCCGCCTCGGTCGGCTCTTCCTCAACGGCGGCCAGTGGGACGGCGCGCAGCTCATACCAGCCGATTGGGTGGAGGAGTCCACGCAGCCATACCCTGCCGGCCACGACCCGGCGTTCTACCCGGAGCGCGACTTCTACCGCACCGGCGGCGGGTACTACAAATACAGCTGGTGGGGCAAGCGCCGCGAGGGCGGCCTCTCCGACTTCAGCGCGGAGGGCAACTTCGGCCAGTTCATATTCGTCTCGCCCCAGTACAACCTCGTCATCGTCCGCCACGGCGCCGCCTGGGGCCTCCCCGGCCACCAGTGGCTGGACCTGCTGTGGCGGTACGCGGGGGGCGGAGTAAGAAACCTGAGCGCCATGGGAGTGATGCTGGGGCACAGGCACCGGGCGAATAGATTCGCGACGGTGGGCGCGTGGATGAGGGAGAGGGCGATGGGCGCCCGGCCGTGGTCGAATGAATTCGCCTGTTTTCGTTCTTTTCGGACGGTCCGTGCGGACTCTACGTTTGTCGTTGGCGGTGAGGGCTCACCGCCCCTCCAGCCACCGCACGGCCGACTCCAGCGTCGCCGCCTCCACAACTTCGATAGGCCAGCCCGTCCACTCCTCCGCCGCGCGCGCCGCCGCGCAGTCCTCCGGCGGGCACAGGAACACGTCCGCGCCGGCGTAGGACGCCGAGAACACCTTCTGCCACACTCCGCCTATCGGCCCGATGCTGCCGTCCAGCCCGATGGTGCCTGTGCCGGCGATAGTATCGCGGCTGGTCAGGTCGCCCACCGTCACCATGTCGTATACCCTCAGCGCCAGCATCAGCCCGCCCGACGGCCCTATCACGCCGTTGTCTGAGACCTCCACCGTGAACGGCAGGTCCGTGCGCACGCCCACCGAGCGCACGCGCAGACCGATGTAAGCGGAAGTGTCCCCATCCGCCGGGACCACCGCCGTCACCACCTCCTGCTCCACGCCGTCGCGCCGGATGCGCAGCCTGGCCTCCGCCGCACCGCTCAGGTCCAGCAGGCCGCTCTCCGCGTCCGTCGTCGGCGCGCCGTTCACCTCGAGTATCTCGTCGACCACCTGGAGGACTCCGTCCGCCGGGCTCCCGGGCACAACCTCCGTCACCGCCAGCGCGACCCTAGTAATCGTCACCTCGAAGCCCGCCAGCCGGAGCGCCGCCACTGTCGCGGCGTCCGCGCTCAAATGGAATTCCTCTCGCCCCTCCTCAACCGACTCCCCGTGGTCCACGCCCTCCGGGTACACCCACTCCGCCGGTATCAGGTCCAGCGCCGGGTCGCGCTTCGCCCGCACCCACGCGCCCACGTCCACCGGCGCGCGGTCGTACACCGTCGTCATCAAGAACGCCCCGCGCGACCTGCCCGGGGGGTCCGCCAAGTGCGCTTCGTCAACGTTGACAAACTCGCCCACGTCCAGCACGCCGCCCGGCAACACTAGCCCGTCGTTCACCGGGACCCGGAACAGCGGCGGCACAAAGAGCGCCGCGATAATGACGGCCGAGGCCAAAAGCCCGAGGATGCCGCCAGACTTCGCCGCCGGCAACGCCGCCTGCGCCGGCCGGTGCGATAGCAGCGCGATGAGCATCACCGCCGCCACCGCGAGCGCCGTGAGCGATGTCTGCTCGCTGAACCGCGCCTGCTGGGCGAAAAGGACCGCCGACCACACCGCCAGGCCGGCGGCGGAGGAGATGCCGAGCGCCCACGGGACCTTCAAAGCCCAATCCGGCCAGCCCGCCACCTCCCTGATAACCAGGCGCGCGATCCTGCCGCCGTCGAACGGGTACGCCGGTGTGAGGTTGATGACCAGGAGGAGCACATTCGCGCGCGTTGCGGAGTAGACCGCGTAGGCGATGGGGTCCGGCACGTCCAGCCGCCAGATGAGCCCGAACACGAAAACCAGGACAACGTGCATACCCGGCCCGGCCAGCGCCCCGAAGAGCTCCTTCGACGGGGCAGCCGCAGGCCACGCCTGCGGTGCATCGCCGAACGGGTACAGCGGCACTGTGACCTTCGAGGCCTCCTCATCGCCCGCCACAAACCGGTGCGCGCCCACGTGCGCAATGAGCGAGAACACGACGAACGCCACAGTCAGAGCCGCCGTCACCCACCTGTCACCCGGCGCGACGTAAGACGCCCACTCCGGCATGTACCACGCCGCCAGCACCCACACGGCGAGGGCGGCCAGCGCTGCCCACGCCAGGGACACGCGCACGCGCAGACCCATCACCGGCACGGTGACCGCCGACGCGGACCATCCCCGCCTTTCACCCTTCGCTGGATGTTCTTCGCTCGTACGCGCCTTCCATGCGAAATGGGCCAAATTCTACTCCCCGCAAAGCAGCGCCACAACCCGCGCGTTTGCCGATTTACCGTGACGGACCCGTCGAACAAGTCGGACTCGTTTAGCTTGTCCAAACAAAAAGGCCCCGAAATTCTCGGGGCCTTCCATATGCGTAGGTGGTCTGCTCGCCGGATTACCGCTTGCGACGGTTTATCGAGGAGATCCCCGCCGTGCCGTTCCGCTTGGTGCTCTTGCTGTTGATCCTCGCGGCGAACTCCGCCAGCGTTTCCGACTTCTTCACCTGGGCCTTCTTCTCTGCCATCTTGCTCTGTCCTTCCGCCTCTCGGGCATTAGTCTGTTCTATTCGTCCGAGCTCATCACCAGTCACGCCGAGGGTGGAGGGCCGGACACTCGTCGCAACCATTATACGCTATCCGGCGCCAAAGCAATCGCGGAGCGCAATTTCCGGCTAGTCCACGCCGCGGGGAGGTACTCGTTAAAATTAATTCTTCCGGCCCCCGAATTTATTTGCTATCCTCCCCACAGGCAAACGATCGGCAAACAGCGCCGGTTGACCGGGAAGCCGGATGTAAGGCGGCTCCGCGGTAGGCCAAATCTGTGATGGGTGGTGTGTGTTGAACCTTACGAATCGGTCGATTAGACGTGTCGCTATATCATTAGTCCTCTTGGCCTTCGCCTCTATATCTCTGCCCCTTATTTCCCAACAGTCCGCCGAGGCCGCTACAACTGAATACTCTATCTACGGCGACTCTCTTTCCTGGGACAACTGGAGCTGGTCCACTACGGTTAACACAGGCGACTCTTCTCCCGTCCTCCATGGCTCGCGGTCCATGGCCGTGACCTACACCCGGGCGTGGGCCGGCCTCGCGCTTCGTTCGGGCCCAGGGGTCCATACCGGCCCCTACTCCAGCCTGCAGTTCTCTGTGAACAGCAACGGCAACGGCCTGCCGGATATCGATGTCTCGATGTACGGTTCTGGAGGCATGCTGAAGCAGGTGTCAACCCAGTCCTACGCCAGGTCGGCGAGCGGCGGCTGGTACAACGTTTCCATCCCCCTATCCGCGCTCAACGCAGTGGACAGGCAGATATACCGCGTGCAGCTGCAGGAGGGCGAGGGCCGCCCCCAGTCCACAATCAACATCGACAGGCTGGTTTTCTCCGGCGAGTCGACTTCCACCAGCGGCGGCTCAACGGGCGGCACGAGCACGCCCACGACGAGCTACAAGGTTTGCACCGGCGGTTTCAAGCCCTCGCAGGCGTCCACGGCAGTAAACAATGTGATCCGGCAGGCGGCCGCCAAATACAACATGCCGCGGTGGTTCTACTACACCATTGCCCAGCGCGAGTCCAGCTTCGATCCGTACGCTGACAACGGCCGCGACAAGGGCCTGTTCCAGATCGTCGGCGACTACTACACCGGGAAGCCATACCCCAACTGGCTGTCCACGCCGAACGATCACCAGCAGCAGTACGGCTGGAACATGAACTTCGCGAAGTACGGCATGTGGATTCGAATGACAAAGGTTACGCCTATGACGAACTGGTATGACCCCAAGCAGAACATCGACAGGTTCAGCACGGGTTACGCCGTTCCCGCGTTTCTGCTCTTCAAAAAGCTGTATGGAGAGAGCGATGCCGCCACTCTCCGGAGGGTCGCCTTCCACTGGAACAAGGGTGTCTACAAGACCTATGACCGGAACAACACAGACTACCTTGGCCTGTACGACAAGTACGTGGGCCAGTTCAAGCCGGCCGTAGAAAAGGATGACGGAGTCTGGAACGGGAAACCTTACATCCCGTAAACAGCCCATAATCACAGCAGGCCCCGCAAATTGCGGGGCCTGCTCCTTATCTGGCCGACTGCCGACTGCTCACTGCTCACTGCCGTACCTGTTCACCGCCGCAACAAGCTCGTTCAGCCTTCCCGCGCTGCGGCGGGTGTACTGGAACGCTATGCGCGGCTTCACCATCAGGTCGGGCTCGTCCGCCTCCTGGGGGAGCGGTGCAGTCCGGGTTATCTCCCCGGCCTTGATAATGTCCCGGAACTCCTCAGACAGCCTGCGGATGTGGTCGTCATTGAGCTCTCGCTCCAGCCGTATGACAAGGGTGTCGTAGACCTGCCGCATCGAGTGGTAAGTAGAGTAGTGGTGTTTTATCCAGTCCGCAGCTTCCCTGGCCGAGTGCGAGATCTTGTAGAGATTGAGGTCCTCCGGCGAAATGTACCCCCGCGCCAGCATCTGCTCCCGCACGAACGCGTCCCAGGCCTCCCAGTACCGTTCACCCGGCAGCTCGCAGAACACCAGAGGCGCCAGCGGCGTTTTCCCGGTCTGCATGAGCGTCAGCACCTCGAAGGCCTCGTCGTGCGTCCCGAAGCCCCCGGGAAAGAGCGCGAACGCGTCTGCCTCCATGACGAAGAATATCTTCCGCGTGAAGAAGTACCGGAACGTGATCAGCTTCGGGTCGTCCTGGATCGACTGGTACGGCACCGACTCGAACAGCAGGTGGATATTCACGCCGAAGCTCTTCGCCGCGCCCGCCCCCTCGATTCCCGCGCCCATGATCCCCTGCGCAGCGCCGGTAATCACAATGTATCCCATCTCCGTCAGCATCCGGCTGAACTCCACGGCCATGAGGTAATACGGGTCGTCGGGCGGCGTGCGCGCCGAGCCGAATATGGATACGTTCCTCACGTTCCTGTAGGGCTTGAACACCCGCGCCGCGTAACGGAACTCCGCCATCGACAGGTTAAGCACCTTGAGGTCAAGCACGTCAAGCTGGTCCTGGCCCGCCTTGAGTGCGTTCAGCAGGATGTCCCGGTAAAGAAACGACCGCAAAGTCTTGTCGCCTGATGCAAGCAGGTCCCTGACCTGCTGCACAGTCGACTCGATCTTCGCCTCGTCTAAATCCCTGTTCAACATTTTCGCCATTCCCGGGTGGTCTATCTCCAACATACAACGGAATCGAGCGGAATCAACCTTGCGCAGATACGCGGCGCACCCTGTGTCAAGGGGCAGTGAATCTGTCAGTGTTTAGGGTGCAGTGATTTTGTCAGTACGGTTCGTCTCCATGGGTGGTCTGCAGCCGGCTTATGGGCGGTGGACTTAGCCGGATAGGGACTGAGTCCTCTCGCCCGAGGTTTCGGTTGAATTCCGGTGGGAGACTCCTGCGCTTCGGGTTTTGGCTGCTCACCGAGTGAAGATTGGGGATGAGAAAGGTC
>VGZY01000026.1 GCA_016872355.1 SAR202 cluster bacterium
CAGGCGCCCGCGGCCGCTGCCGCGGCACGGCCGGCGGCACAGCCCGCAGCCCCGGAGGCGCCCGCCCCCACAGGCGGGACAACCGGCAAAACAACCCAACGCCCAGGCTCCTCTACCGGCCAGACTGCCCCTGCTGCTCCAGCGCCCGTGAAATACGTTGCAAAGAAGACCGCTCCCGGAAGCTATCCTAACTACGACTACTCCGGCCCAAGGCCGACAAGCTTCAAGGAATCGCCAATGTCCGCCGCGCTCGTCAAAGCCGGCAAACTGCCTCCCCTTGAGCAGCGCCTGCCGGTTCCGGAGGATATTTACATCATCCCGCCGACAGACGAGATAGGCGTATACGGCGGCACCATGCGCATGACCCTGGGCAGCTTGAAGCCGCTCGACCACATGACGACTATCAGCGGCATGAACGCCAAGCCCGACGGCGTCACAGAGCCCCGTCTCTTCAAGAGCTTTGAGATTAGCCCGGACGGTCGCGTCCACACCTTCAAGATCCGCCGGGGCGTCCGCTGGTCGGACGGCTATCCCTTCACAATGGAGAACATCAGGTTCGCACTGGAAGACCTGCAGTTCAACAAGGAGCTCGTCCCCACAACGCCGGACGACCTCCGCTCGCCACTTACCGGCAAGGACCCCAAGTTTACTGTTGTGGACGCAAACACCTTCACGCTCGCTTGGGACGATCCCTACTTCAGCTTCGAGGAGACCCGCTTCGGCTGGTCCTGGACGATGCATCGAGGGTGCCCGAGCTGCGCTTACGCACCTGCCCATATCCTGAAGCGCTACCACCCGAAGTACAACGCGGCGGAGATACCCGCTTTGCTTGAGAAGTGGAAGCAGCCGGACTGGATCAGGATGTTCACCGCCGTGCGTAACATCCGCGGCCAGGCATTCGGCATTCCCACGGGCACAATCCCCAACGTTGCCGACCCCAACTATATATTCAAAGGCGACCTGTATCACCCGACCGTCGGTGAGCTCGTTACAACTTTCATCGCGACTAACGAGCGCCGTGCAGAGCGCAACCACTTCTTCTGGGGCGTCGACCCTGAAGGCAACCAGTTGCCCTACATCGACGGCCAGGTCAACTACGCGCTCGGCAACCGCGACGCGGCCATCTTCCGCGCCATGAACGGCGAGAACGACTATCTTGGCCAGGACATGATTCTATCCGAGCTGCCCCTTTACCTTGCCAACATGGAGAAGGGCGACTACAGCGTCTACATCTTCCGGTCCCCCGGCGGCGGAGACGCAAACATCGCCATCAACCAGGAGCACACGATCAATGCCGAGCTAGGCAAGCTGCTGAGGACGAAGGAGTTCCGCATTGCCCTGTCGCTGGCATGGGACAGGGAGGGGACCAACGACACGGCTGCAGGCGGCATCGGCACACCTCAGAACTGGGTCCCCCATCCGGACACGGCCTACTATCCCGGCGACCAGTTCCGCACGCTCGATGCCACGTTTGACCTTGCTAGGGCCAAGCAGCTCATCAAGGGCATTGGATACGAGGACAAGGACGGAGACGGCTTCCTGGACAAGAGAGAAGGGACTGGCCCCCTGACCATGTACCTCGAGGCCAGCGGCAGCGGCATCCACTGGCCCTACGTCGAGCTGGCCCAGAAGTACTGGGCCGCCATAGGCATCAAGCTCGATATCAAAGACGGCTCCACGGTCGGCGCGCAGGCTGCGCAGTCCAACCCGACTCAGTATTTCAACCTGCACACCTCTCTCTACGAGATGAACCCGTGGTCGGTGTACTGGAACCGGCAGGCGCCTCTGACGTACCCGAACCCGATCAGCCCGGACGCGGGCAAATACTTCCAGACCTTCGGTAAGGAGGGCCTTGCCCCCACCGGCGGCGATGCGAAGTACGCGGACGCCAAGAACAGGATCGCTCCGGCGTCCACTTACGCCCCGGACATCAACGGCAGCCTGAAGAAGATGCAGGACATCTGGAACGACGGCAAGAAGTACGCCCGCCTGTCGCCCCAGCGCATCGACATCGGCAAGGATTTCCACCAGATCGCCGCGCTAGAGAAGTTCAACATCGGCACAATCGCTTATGCCGGCATAGACCGCGGCATACAGATGAAGCGCAACAACCTGCGCAACGTGCCCAAGAACCACGTCACCACCGAGTCCGGCGGCATCCTCGGCGTCTACTACTTCGAGAACGGCATCGACAACATGAACCACACCGGCAATCGCTCCAAGCGCTACAAGAGCATCAGCTTCCTGGACCCGGCGTACTGGGACTAGGGACTTGACCGGCGATTAGGCTCAGTCCAGGGGACCCGGAGTTATTCCGGGTCCCCTTCGCTTTACAGCTAAAGTGTTGATATTGGGCGCTGAACACCCCAAAATAGCCTCGCAGTCAACGGAGAATGTCAGGAGCACGAATGCAGTACCGCACTTTGGGGCGTAGTGGGATAAAGGTATCGCTGCTTGGGCTCGGGACCGGCGGGGAGCGCCGGCTCGGCCAGACGGAAGGACTCTCGCAGGAGCAGCAAACGGCCTTCGTCCGAAAATCGCTCGATCTCGGAATCAACTTCTTCGACACATCTGAGGGCTACGGCCAGAGTGAGGCCATCCTGGGCGAGGCGCTGAAGGGCGTCCCACGTTCGTCCTACGTGCTCGCCACCAAGTGGCAGCACGACGGCAGGCAAGGCGCCGACCCACTCATGACGCGCGGCGCCCAGGGCATGGTGGACTCGCTTGAAACGAGCCTGAAACGACTTCGGACGGACCATGTGGAAGTCCTCATGTTCCACGGCATCCACCCGGGCACATACAACACGATCTTCGAGCGGTTCCTCCCCACGATGCTTCGCCTCAAGGAGCAGGGCAAGGTCCGGCTCACCGGGTTCAGCGAGCGCTTCCCTGAAGACCCGGCGCATACTGCCGCCGCCATGGGCGTGAAGCAGCACCCGGCGCAATGAAATGTCATCGAGCTGAAGTACGGCATCCTCAATCAGACCGCCGTCGATGAGGTGCTGCCGCTGGCCGTAAAGCACGGCATCGGCATCGTCAATATGGCCGCCGTGCGCGTGAAGCTCCCCTCGCCGGCCGAGCTGGAGAAGCTCATCGCCGAGTGGAAGGCGAAGGTTTACATATCCGTAGGCAGCGTGCCGGACAAGGACCCGCTCGGCTGGCTGGTGAAAGGCGACGTGGACTCCGTCGTCAGCGCCGGATACAAGTTTGCCGCAGACCATCCCGCCATCTCCACCGTCCTCACCGGCACATCCAACCCAGCCCATCTCGAGGCGAACGCGAAGGCCCTCGAGCATACTACCCAGCCACCCGGGTACAAGCAGCGGCTCATCCGCCTCTTCGGCAAAATAAACGAATACGCCTGATGGCGATTTATGACAGGGCTTGTCTAATATTGACAAATCCTGTTATCCGGCGCAAACTCAAGCATAGGAGGTCTGAATATGAACGTCTCACTCACTCCCGAGCTCGAGAAATATGTACGCGATAAGGTCGACTCCGGCAGCTACATCACCTCCAGCGAGGTAGTCCGCGAAGCCTTGCGCCTCCTGCAGGAGCGCGACCGCATCTACGAGTCCCGCCTGGCAGAGCTGCGCAGGGAGATAAAGAAGGGACTCAGCAGTCCGGACGCCGGCGAACTGGATTTCGAAGCTGTCAAGCGAGAAGGCCTCAAGAGACTTTCGGAGAACCGCGGTTAACGATGGGAGTATTACGCAAGCGGGCACAAGCCTATGAAGACCTGCTCGAGATCTGGGCATGCATAGCCCGGGACAGTCTCGAAGCAGCGGACGGCCTCATTGACTCCCTGGAGGCCCTTTGTCGACTGCTTGCCGATAACCCAGGTATGGGAAGGCCCCGCCCGGACCTTACGCCCGACCTTCGGAGCGCCACCAAGGGTCGTTACGCCATCTTCTATATGCCCATTCAAAACGGCGTCGAGGTCATCAGAGTCCTCAATCTGTCGCGCTGGATAGATGCCGGCACCTTCGAAGGTTCAATCTGAAAGCGAGTCCAATGGGCCGATGAAAATCACTAGCGTCAAGGCCGTTTACCCCAAGTGGCGGGGCATCCCCAAAGGGCCATGGCAGTACCATTTCTGGCAGATACTCGTCCGCGTTGAAACGGACACCGGCCACACCGGCTACGGCTACGGCGGCGGCGGCCTCCCCGGCGTCGAGATCGTCAACAGCCACATTCGCGAGCTTGTGGATGGCGCCAGGCTGGACACCGTCGAGGACATCAAGGCTATCTGGGACAAGATGTACTTCGGCACCCTGCCCTACGGCCGCGGCGGCATACCCATGATGGCCCTCTCCGGCGTAGACCTCGCCCTCTGGGACGCCCTGGGCGTGGCGCGCGGCAAGCCCGTCTACGACCTCCTCGGCGGCGCGCGAAAGAACAAAGTCCGCGCCTACGCCAACACCGAGAACTACCCCCAGGCCCGCGACCTCGGCTACAACGCCATCAAGTTCAAGTGCGGCAAGACGCGCTCGGACCGCGACTACGACATCACCCTGAAGGCGGCGAAAGAAGCCCACGCCGCCATAGGCCCCTCCGGCACACTCATGACGGACTGCTACCTCTCCTGGGACGCCGCAAACGAGAAGCTCGCAAACCCGCTGATAGGGTCGGTCTGCGTAAACCGGCCAATCTCAGGGTCGTAGTACCGGTTGATCATGTAGTACAGGACCTTGCCGTTCACCACGTCCCTGTAAGCCGCCTTGTACCGGTAAGGGTTGTACTTCGAGCTGGCCGGCTCCTCGACTACCTCGCCAAACGGCTTGCTGAGGTACCAGTCCACGTTGCCTGACGCGTCGATTATACCAATGATGTTGCCCGATGCGTCCGGCAGGTGGTAGAACACCCCGTCCGGCCCGGAGATAGAGAGTAGCCCTCCGCCGGGAGAGCGGACATAGGGGCGCCTCCCCCTACTGCCGTGCCCGACCGATCTGCTCCGCATACCACTGCCTGCCGTACACCTCTTTCTTGTTGAACATGCGCCCCTTCTTCGGCGTCAACGTCAGGCTTCGGTCCAGGAGGGGGAATTTCACGGCGGTCATTCCCCGCCGCTCCGACTCTCTCAAGCCGATGGCTATCTCGAGCACCTTGCGGCCGTTGTCGCCGCTGGCGCGCGGCTCAATGCCCTGGTCCACCGAGTCGACGACCGATTGGACGGTATCCATGACACGGCTGCCTAGCTGCATCCACCCATGCTTATCGTACTGGTCCCGACCCATCGCAGGGTCGGAGAATAGCCCCTTCGCTTCCTCAAGGTCCGCAGGAACAACCCTGGCCGCGTTTGCTCCGCCCCTCGCCTTCCAGAGCCGGAAGCTCCGGCAGTCGGTGGCGAAAACCCCTCGGCTGCATAGCACTTCGATTTCGTACTGGGGCGCCTCCTTGTAGTGGATGTGCCCTTCGACTCCGTTGGCGAACCGGACAACTCCGGCCATGCCCTGATCGTCGTCGCTGAAAGCATCGAGGACCTGTTTCGTCTCCTCCGAGTCCTCGGCGGCCGCTCCCGTTACCCAACCGAAAATCCAGTCCACATCGGCGTCCTGGGCGAACATTCGCATGATGCTCAGAGGCTGGCAGCCCGTCCCAGAAATCTGGTCCGAGTGGTGATATACATTGATGATCTGGACATCTCCCAGTTCACCGGCGTCAATCAGGCGGCGGGCCTCCCAGAACTGGGACTGGTTTCGGAACATGTCCCCCGCGGCCAGGGGAATCCCGCGGTCCCTGCACATCTCCACCATCCGGTCCGCCAGCGCCAGGCTCGACGCCATCGGCTTCTCGCAGAGGATAGCCTTCACGCCGACTTCCGCGCAGCCGATGACCACTTCGGGGTTCACGCTCGTCGGCAATATCGTCGAGGCGATATCGATCTTTTCCTTCGCGAGCATCTCCCGGTAGCTCGAATAACCCGGAACGTTAAACCTCTTGCAGAAAAGCTCCAGGTTCTCCGGGTCCGTATCAGCCGCAGCGACGATCTGCGTCCTGGGATGAAGATCGAAAGCCCGCGCTTGCTGGGTCCCCTTCCTCCCGCACCCTATGGCCCCGACTCGGTACCTGGCGTCGGCTGTCTTGACCAATCCGTGCCTCCCGCAGGAATGTCCGCCCCGTCCGCCATTGCTAACCGCCGCGATTATACCAATTACGGCACGCTGTGTGGCCGCCCCTCTCTTGACACGGACAATCCGCAGTGGTATCTGTTCATCTTGTACCGATATTCGCTGGATATCGCCGCACTCCGGGGATATCCGGCACATGAAAGGCAACAAACTATGGCGGATGCCGGACTGGCCCTCTACGCCCACCTCATGCGACGCGCAGGCTTCGGCTATCGCATCGGCGACCTTGAAAAGATGGCGGAGAAGGGCTACGAGCAGTGCGTCGAGGACCTCCTCCACCCGGAGCGCTTCCCGGACATCGAGGTGGACCTCCTGGAGCGGTACTACGGCACCGGCAACCTCGGCTGGTCGTACCAGTGGTGGCACCGCATGATCAACTCCCCGCGCCATCTCCACGAGAAGATGACCCTCTTCTGGCACCACCTGTTCGCCACCGGCGACTCCAAGGCCAGCCACACCCCGTCCGCGCACGGCCAGATAGACACCTTCCGCCGCGTCGCGCTGTCCGACTTCCGGACGCTGCTGACCGAGCTCTCGAAGGACCCTGCGATGATATTCTGGCTGGACAATAACGAGAACCTCAAGGAAGAGCCGAACGAGAACTACGGCAGAGAGCTCCTGGAGCTCTTCTCAATGGGCGTCGGCAACTACACAGAGCAGGACGTCAAGGCCGCCGCGCAGGCGTTCACCGGCTGGACTCTCGCGACGCCTATCCCCGGCGCGGGCAGCCGCTACGGCGGCTACCCGTCCCGCTTCGTCTACCGCGACGAGGAGCACAACTACGGCGTCAAGACGTTCCTCGGCGAGACCGGCCGCTTCAACGGCGAGGACATCATCGATATCGTCTGCCGCCAGCCCGCCACATCGCGGTTCCTGGCCCGCCACCTGTACAGCTTCTTCGTGGAGGACGAGCCGCCCGTCTCCGCCTGGAACGAGATTCCCCCGAAGAACGTCCGGGCCATCGAGCAGCTCGCCGAGGTCTTCGCCGAGACGAACGGGGATATCAAGGCCGTCCTGAGGACGATCTTCAACTCGGAGTGGTTCAAGCAGGCGGAGTTCAAGCGCGTCAAGAGCCCGGTCGAGCTCGTCACCGGCGTCCTGAAGCTCGTCGGCACCTACCGCGGGCCGGACCCCGACTTCGCGGACTACTTCGGCCAGGCCGGCCACATGGGCCAGAGTCTTCTGAACCCGCTCACCGTCGAGGGATGGCCCAACGGCACCGGCTGGATCGACGGCGGCACGCTGAACATGCGCGTCAACTTCGCCGTGAACGAGGTCTCGGACGCCTCCAAGCCCGGCATCCAGCAGATGATCGCGCGACTGGAGGCAGAAAGCCCAGTCCAGCCGGACGACTTCGTTTCGCGCTGCATCGAGTATGTCGGCCCCGCGCCCATCCGCGGCGAGACCCGCCTAGGCCTCTTGAACGCCGCCATGCGCGACGGCCCCCTGGACTTCAAAGACGAGTCAAAGCGCAAATTCAACGAGGCCCTCGTCTCCCGCATGGTCCAGCTAGTCGTCTCAACAAGGGAATACCAGCTCTGCTGAATAGTGAATTGGGAATAGTGAATAGTGAATTGAACAGCCGGCTCGCCCCGGTTTGACAACGCGCTATCTGCTATTCTCCTAATTCACTATTCACTATTCTAAATTCACTATTCGTTCCGGAGGAACAGATGTCCCGCCCATACGCCCTGCTTCGCGCCGGTTACCCTTACTTCAGGACCATCGGCGAGTTCATGCGCATGCACTTCCCGGCGGACGTCGCCATCCACAAGGACGGCCGCGTCTTCTCGTTCCAGACGGGCAGCCGCTACTCCAAGGGCAAGTCCGGCTCCATCATGGTCACAGACATCGAGGACAAGAACTACGGCAGCTTCGCGTGGCGCTCGGACGGCACGCCTCTCCCCCACTCCTGGTTCCTCTGGCCCTGCCAGATGGTCTTCGACCTCAAGCAAGAGGTCCTCTTCTGCACGGACCAGGCAGACCCGCGCATCCAGTTGTTCCGCATAGACGATCACTACCCAGAGTACCTGGGCCGCTGGGGCGAGGGCGGCAGCGCCCCCGGCCAGATGAAGAGCCCCGCCGGCATCGCCTGCGACATGGATAACAACATCTGGATCGTCGATGCCGGCAACCACCGCGTCCAGAAGTTCACACGCGACGGCAAGTTCCTCATGCAGTTCGGCGGATTCGGCACAGCCGAGGGCCAGTTCGACACCCCCTGGGGCATATACGTAGACGAGCTGGGCCAGGTGTACGTATCCGATTGGCGCAACGACCGCGTACAGGTCTTCAATATGGACGGCAGATTCCAGTGGCAGCTCGGCCGCCCCGGCGCCGGGAACGGCGAGATCAAGCGCCCCGCGGGCATACATGTGGACACCGACGGCGATATATACGTAGCCGACTGGGGCAACAACCGCGTACAGCTCTTCACCCCGGACGGCCGCTACGTACAACAATTCCACGGAGACGCCACCCTCTCAAAGTCCCAGGTCGCCAGGATGTACCAGCGCTCGGGCAAGCAGAAGAGGATGAGGGAGGATGCGGACCTGGAGCAGGAGAAGTACTTCACGAGGCCGCGCTCGGTCCGCGTGGACCATCGCGGGTACATGTTCGTGCCGGACTACGAGCACTACCGCATCCAGATATACAAGAAAGAGGCTTACCCTCTGGATGAGTCGCAGATCCTCCCTCCGTTCAAGGTGCCGACGCTGAATGCGAATTGAAGGTACGGCCCCGATTCGAGGACTCATCGGGGTTCAGAGCAAGGCACAGGGTACGGGGTACGGTAACAGCCGGGTAAAGGGTAGGGAGAAGAGGTACAGGCGCGGCGGCTATTTTGAGAGGACTTTGCCGGTGGATGAGCGCTTGCCGTGGGTGGAAGGCGTTTTAAGGTTGTTCTTGTCGGAGACGATGTTTGCCGCCTCCGTTCCGGCCGAGCCGAGGCGCAGGAGAGTGCCGAGGGCGATGTAGGCAATATCCGCGGCCTCTTTGCAGGCGTCCGGGATGTCCGCGCGGTTAAGGGCGCGTGCGTGCTCGCCCGTCTCCTCCGCCAGCAGCGCCAGCCTCTGCCGCAGCGCCTCCAGCGTGCCGTCCACGTCCGCCGTGTCCACCGATGGGATTTCGAACCTCTCGTGAAAGCGGTAAACGCTCTCGGCCATCCTGTTCATCGCGGCAAGGTACGGCTGCATCTCATCGGTCATGTGCTTTGACTGCCTCTTCGGGTTTGGGAGCGCCGTCCGGAGTCTCTTTCCAATCGACTGACGGCAGCTCCTCGATATCATCCACCACAAGCTCGCCCTTGTGAAGCCCCTTTTTCATGAGCGCAAACTCCGCGTTCAGCTCCGCACCCACAAGCAGGATTATGCTGCTGTAGTACGCCCAAAGCATGAGCGCTATGACGGGCGCCAGCGAGCCGTAGACATTCTCGAAGTTGGCGAACTGCTGGATGTATGTCAGGAAAACCGCCTTGCCGATCTCGAAAAGCACCGCCCCAAGGATGGCCCCGGGCCACACGTACTTCCAATACGTCTTTGTGTTGGGAAGGAACTTGTAGACCATCAGGAAGATCATAAGGGTCAACACAAAGGACGATACCTGCAGGGCGATTCTCAGCCCGCCGGCGAGCAGGAACTCCGGCACGTCCGCGTTGGCCTCCGCGAGCTCGGCCGCGATCCGAACGAAGCTGGCGGCGGCGATGGACGCTATGAAGAGCAGCGCAATGCACAGCGCCATGAAAAGCTGCCGGGGCTTGGCCTTGTAAAATGGTCTGTCCTTATGAATATCCCAGGCCCGGTTGATGGCCCGGTTGATGGCGCCGAAAACCGCGCTCCCCGTCCACATCAGGCCCAGGATGGCGAATATGCCCAGGGCGCCCCGAAGCCCTTGCACAGCCTCCAGGTTGTCTTCCAGGAACGCCCCGGAGCCCGGGAGGTTCTCTCTGATGAAGTCCAGGAACGAGCGCTGCGCCTCTTCTGACTCCAGGAAGAACGACATCAGCGCGGTGAGCCCCAGCAGCAGCGGGAAGATGGAGAACATCACATAGTAGCCGATGCCCGCCGCGAAGTGCGTTACGTCGTCTGCCTGGATCTCCTTGATCGTTCTCCAGACCAGCACTGCGAGAAAGTTGCGCTCCAGCCTGCGCCGAACGGCCTTGACCCTCCGCCTTAGCCCGGTGCTGGAATAGAGATTATCGAGCCTTTCTTTGACGACGCCGACCATCGCGGACACTCCTCACTGGCCCCTGCCACACCCGCGCCACCACCGGTTCCGCAGACGGGCGGAACAGGATACAATCAACGCGCCCAGGAAGGGCGCAGCCACAACCCCATGTTTCGAGCGTAGCACACGTCGAAGCCATGGGCCAACCACGCAATGCGCCGATTCGCCGGTGAGTTTTGCCAATGCGTCATTCTATTACGGAGTAGAGCCCTCGAATGGTCCAACACTACCTGATTTGCACCCGCTGCACCAACCAGATGGCATCGGGCATGAACGCCGTCGGCTGCGACCGCTGCGGCGGCCCCCTGGACGTTGGGTATGTGCCGGACGGCTCCAGCACGTACTACGACAAGCGGCGCGGGATGCACGTGCCTCTCCCCATCTCCGGCATAGAGTCGCTGCAGGCAGTGTCCATGGGCGAGGGCAACACACCCACGGTTCAGCTCACCGCGGTGGGTGGCATGCTCGGCGCGCGCGAAATTCGCGCGAAGCTCGAGTACCTGGGTCCGACCGGCTCCTTCAAGGACCGCGGGACCGTGATCATGATGGCGATGGCGTTGGAGGCGGGGGTCAAGGAGGTAGTGGAGGACTCGTCGGGTAACGCCGGAGCTTCTGTTTCCGCGTACGCAGCCAGGGTGGGCATCAAGGCGCATATCTTTGCGCCGGCCACGGCGCCGGCCGCGAAGCTCCGCCAGATAAAGGCCTACGGCGCAACGGTGCACTCGATCGAGGGGCCGCGCGAGGCCGCCACGGCGGCGGCAGTGGCGTTCTACAAGGAGCGCGGGATGGTCTACACCTCGCACGTCCTAAGCCCGTACTTCGCAGAGGGCACGAAGGTGTTCGCGTACGAGACCGCCGAGCAGATGCGAGACAGCATTCCTGCGCACATTGTCTTCCCCGTTGGAAACGGCTCGCTGATCATCGGCGCGTGGAAGGGCTTTACGGAGCTGCAGCGGGCGGGACGCATCGCGAGGATGCCGAAACTGCACTGCGTGCAGGCCCGAGGCGTCATGCCGATCGTTACTGCGGCGACGGGAAAGCAGCGGCCGGCCGGCGTGTCCGGCACGGTGGCGGGCGGCATCGCGGTCGGCGCCCCGGCGCGCAAGGAGCAGGTCGTGAGCGTGGTGAAGGCGTCGCAGGGCTCAATCATCGCAGTCGACGATGCGGACACGCTCCGCTGGCAGAAGGCGCTTTGCGAGCGCGAGGGGATATTCGGCGAGCCCACCTCCGCCGCGGGGTTTGCGGGCCTTGAAGCGCTCATCAAGCGCGGCGACATCGGCCCTGCCGAGACCGTCCTCGTGCCGGTGACAGGCTTCGGCCTGAAGGACGCTATCGCGCCCGGCTAACCTTCTTCCAACGCCTCGGAGGTCCGAATATTGTTATCGGGGAACCTCTGATCAAAGGTGTAGACAGTCGGTGTCTCGCTAGCGCCGGCGGCGGCCCAGAGCAGAGCGTCTACATACGACACGCGCCGGGACGTGGAACACATCTGCAATGCAAAAACGACCGTCTTCTTATCACGGCCGTAGACGCGAATATTTTGCCGCAGCAGCAGTTGAGTGAGGTTCTCGACAGTCTCCGGTCGAGGGACACGGTAAGTGTCCTCAAGCACGAATGCAATTTCCGCTATAACAGCCTCCGTCAGGATAAGGTCCTTTCCGAGTTCAATGATCGACCTGGCGGCAGCCGCCATCGCCGGCGGGTCTCCAGTCAGGTACCGCACCACCACGCTCGTGTCGAGGAATCCGCTCAAGACGGCACTTCCTCCGTCCATCCGTCAACCCGTTCCCACGCGGCCGCTCGCCATGCCCTGTCGGCCGCGTCGTTAAACGACTCTTCGTCAGGTACCGACGTCCGCACGTACCTTGACAGGGTTCCTGCAAGTGAGCGATTGTGCTCCGGCGGAACGAAGTGTATCTCCAGATGGTTGTCGACAGCCCGTTGCACCGTGTCCCACCCCGCTTCAACCCCGAGCTTATCGCGAAGTTCTTTCTGGATAACTACCTGGCCCTTTAGTCCTACTTTATGTCCCATCGTGACTCTCTCAGAAAAGTATTACGGACTAAAACAAGTATAACTCTTACGCTCGTTACAAACAAATAAGCCTACCTGCGTTATCTAACAGAAGTTCATTTGCCGACCGCCCGGAACGCCGTCTGGAACCCCGGAAGCGCACCTTGCAGGGTGCGGTCGTCGGTGCAATAGGCGATGCGGAAGTAGCCGGGCATGCCGAAGCCGCGGCCTGGCACGACGAGCACGCGCTGCTTGCGAAGCTCGTCCACGAAGGCAACGTCGTCGGCGATGGGCGACTTCGGGAATATGTAGAACGCCCCGCCGGGCCGGACGATGGAGTAGCCGATCTCAGTGAGGCTCTTGAAAAGGAAGTCGCGCTTCCTCTCGTACTGGCCAACGTCCACGGTCACATCCTGGAGCCTCTTTACGATGTGCTGCATCAGCGCCGGCGCGTTCACAAATCCCAGCGTGCGGTTACTGAAGACGAGCCCGCCCATCAGCTCCGCTAGATCGGAGCATCCGGGATTGACCGCGATGAAGCCGATGCGCTCCCCGGGCAGCGCCAGGTCCTTGGAGTGGGAGGTGGCGACGATGGAGCGGGCATGGTGCGGGAACACCTGCGGGTATGTCTTCCCATCGAAGATGATCTTGCGGTACGGCTCGTCGCTCAGAAGGTAGATTTCAGTCCCGTACTCCTTCTCTTTTCTCCTGACCACCGCACCCATCGCTGCCAGCGTCTCCGCGGGGTAGACGACGCCGGTCGGATTGTTGGGCGAGCTGGTGAGCACGATCCGCGTGCGCGGGCCGATGGCCGTCTCAAGCGCGGCCATGTCCGGCAGGAACCGGTCGTCGCACGGGACTACCTTGCACGTAGCGCCGTGGTTGTCCGCATAGAACATGTACTCCACAAAGTACGGCGCGAATATTACAACCTCGTCGCCGGGGTCCAAAAGAGTCCGCATGACGACGTTGATCGCGCCGCCGGCCCCAACTGTCATCACAATATGCTCTGCGGTGAAGGGCATGCCCGTCTCACACGAGAGCTGCGCCGCCACGGCGGCGCGCGTGTCCTGGTAGCCTGCGTTGGGCATGTACCGGTGCAGGCCCGCGATGTCGCTGTCCGCGATGCGTTTCAGCTCGGCGGCAAACTGTGGCGGCGGCTCCATGATGGGGTTGCCGAGAGAAAGGTCGTAGACGTTCTCAGCGCCGTACTTCTGCTTCAGCACGATCCCTTCCTCGAACATCTTTCGAATCCAGGAGCCCTGCTGCATAAAGGATCGAATCTTCTTGGATACGGGCATGGTGCTTCTCTCTATGAGTGATGGTAGAGGCGAGGGGCATTAAACTATCCCGCCGCCGGTCTGTCAACGACGAAGAGTGATTTGGAACCCAGGTGAAAATGTATGGTCGTGTTTGCCCTTTTGTGATAGGATTCCTTGGTGCCTTCCGCAGACGCAAGTTTCTCCCCGGGCCTGTAGCTCAGTGGTAGAGCGGTCGGCTCATAACCGATTGGTCGCAGGATCGATCCCTGCCGGGCCCACCATTTCTATCTCTTCCCACATTTAGCGGCTGTGATTCCAATTCTTCTCGTTCCAATATCCCATAATAGACCTGTGCCCGTGAAACCCCAGGAAACGCAAAACGTCTCACTTCAGACGTGGGTATCGGTGCAGCTTATCCTGATAGCTGTGCGGTACGGTGCGTGAACCGCGCCCAGTAACTCCCGGCCTGTGCGAGAGCTGCGAGATGGCGCGCGCCATTCGCAGCGGCAAAGGCTCGGTGTTCTGGCTGTGCGGCAGACACGAAAGCGATCCCGGGTTTCCGAAGTACCCCAGGCTTCCCGTTGTCAGGTGCGAGGGTTATGCACCAGGGCTGGCAAACGGCGGCGACCGCCGCTGAATTGCCAGCCATTTGTGCTTTGTGGCGGAAACCCCAGCGGGCAGAATCCCGGAATAAACAGAGAGGCCCCCGACGCTCAGCATCGCCGGAGGCCACTCAAGGAGGAGTCGTCGCCAACCTGAGGAAGCTCCGCGGGAGGGGGTTCCTTCAATTTGGCTCTGACGCGCTTATCCTACCACATGGAGTGGTTGGAATCAATAAAATCCCCATAGATTGTTGCCGCCGGGAGCCATATCGAATTGGCCCGCCGAGACTGGATGTCCAACTGTATGAGCCACTGGACATTTGACTGATTCCGCGCAAGTTGTGACAATGAGAATAGCTTCGTGAAAGGCGACAACCCCTTGCGAATCTCCCTCCGATTCTCACTCTTCGCCGCAATTGCCCTGGCCGTGACCACTGCCTGCAACAACGGCGGCACAGACCCCACGCCTACCGCCACGATCCCCACTGCAACAGCATCTGCCGCGGCCCCTACCACTCCGGCAGGCCAGGCCCTGACGGTATTCGCGGCCGGGACGGACTACGCCGTGGGACCCAACCGCTTCGCGTTCGCCGCCATCGACGCCCAAGGCGACCCTATTCGCACGCCCCAGGCGTCAGCGACTTTTGTGTTCCTGGACACGGAGCCCATCCAGGCGCGCGCGCAGGCGGTCGCCGAGTTCGTCTCGTGGCCGGCGGGAACGTCGGGAGTATACGTTACCCAAGTCAACCTCGACGCGGCCGGGCGATGGGGAATCATCATTACCGTAAAAGACGCGTCGAACGCCACGCTTGAAGGCACGGCCGGCTTCGAGGTCAAGGCCGAAAGCCCCACACCCTCAGTAGGCGAGAGGCCACCGGCGAGCGTGAACAAGACGGCCCGAAGCGTCAGCGACCTGACAAAGATCAGCACTTCTATCTCGCCCGACGCCGACCTGTACCAGATGACCATCGCTGAGGCGATGGAGTCCGGAAAGCCCACAATTGTGACCTTCGCCACCCCTGCGTATTGCACGTCAGCCACGTGCGGTCCTCAGGTGGATATTGTTTCCGAGGTTAAGGACGACTTCAAAGGCCGCGTGAACTTCATCCACGTCGAGGTCTATGACAATCCGGACGAAATCCAGGGCGACCTCAAAAAGGCCGTTCTTTCACCCGTTCTGAGGGAGTGGGGGCTGCCGTCAGAGCCCTACACTTTCATTCTGGACGAGGCCGGGCTCGTGGCAGCAAAGTACGAGGGATTCGTGACGAAAGGTGAGATGAAGGAAGGACTCAATGAGTTACTTGGCAACTAGCGCACGGCGGGAACGGGTTTTCTGGACAACAGCATTAGCGGCGGTACTGGTCGCTGTCCTGGTGCTGACGACCCGGCAGGCCGCCGCGCAGGCCGTCGAGGACCCCATCGAGATATTCCGCGAGACCAAGGGCGCATACGCCCTATCCATGACAATGCTCCCCAACCGGCCCACGGTTGGCATAGTCCACTTCAACATCCTGCCCACCGCCGGCGACGGCGTGACCCCGGTTACAGACGCCGAAATCCTCGTCGTCGCGAACAATCCGCAGGGCAAGGCAGAGTACCAGGTCCGGGCGCTCAACGACCCCGCGGACCGGAGCCGCTACGCCGCGAACATGATGATCGAGCATGAAGGGCTCTGGACGTTTGACGTGGAGATCAAGTCGGGCTCTCTAGGCGAAGAGAAGTTCACGGCGCCGCTTGAGATCGGCGAGCTGCCGATCGACCCGGGATGGGAGGGCGGCCTCATCCTGGCGCTCATCCTCATTGGCTTCGCCGGCGGCATTACTTACCTTGTATTGAGCTCGCGCAAGGCCCTGCGGGAGCGGGAAGCCTCAAGGCACGCGGCAGCGCAAAGCAGGGCTTGACTCCCGGCGAGATTGTGCACAAGATAGCCGGCAGTTGAGAGTCTGTACCTGAGGTACTTCACTATGCCGGCAACCGGTGCGCTACGCCGCCTCCCTGCCCTGCTGATTGCTACCGCCCTCGCACTGCTCGTCGCGGGGTGCTCCGGCGACAATTCGCCATCGCCCACGCCTGCCCCGACTGTAGACCACAGCCTGCTTCACGGCCGCGAGGCCGTGGTGGGCGTGGTCCTTTCCCTGACCGGCAGCAACGCCATATACGGCGAGCCGCAACGCAAAGGCATCGCCCTCGCCATGGACGAGATCAACCAGGGGCTGGCGGGATATCCACACTTCATCCTCGACATCCGCGACGACGAGGGCGACCCTCAGAAGGCGAAGGCGATTTACGAGGAGATGGTAGCCAGAGAACGCCTTCTCGCGATCGTCGGCCCCACCCTCTCTGCGAGCGCGGTAGTCGCCGACCCCGTGGCTCAGGCCGCCGGCGTGCCCGTGCTTGCCGTTTCGAACACCGCGACGGGTGTGGTCGAAATAGGCGACTACGTCTTTCGTAATTCTCTTTCCGAAGCGCAGGTTATTCCGCAGACGGTGGCTGTCGCCAAATCGAAGCTGGGGCTGCAGCGGGTCGCGATCATCTACGGCGACGGAGAGACATTCACCCTATCCGGATACCACGCCTTCAAGGACGCCCTGGCCGCCAACGGCATCTCGATTGCAGCTGAGCAGTCCTATGCGCCGGGCAGAACGGACTTTGCGGACCTGCTCCGTGAGATCGGCGCGTCCCACCCGGACGCCATCGTCGCTTCGTCGCTGGCCAGGGACGCCTCGGTCATCCTCCAGCAGGCGCGCGCGCTGGGAATCACCGCTCCATTCATCGGCGGAAACGGCTTCAACTCGCCGTCTGTGCTCTCGGCGGCCGGTGAGGCGGCCGACGGCCTGATGGTCGGGGCGGCGTGGAACGTGGAGGCGCCCAGCGACTTGAGCAGGAAGTTCGTAGAGGCCTACCGGACGAGGTACGGCCAAGACCCGGACCAGTTTGCGGCGCAGGCGTACGCGGGGCTGTACATCCTGGGGAAGGCAATCTCCCGCATAGGGCCTGAGGAAGGGCGGAGCGAGCTTCGGGAGACCTTGCAGGGAGTGAGCCTGGAGACGGTTCTCGGCGACTTCCGGTTTGCGCCGTCGCGCGACGCGCAACACCCAGCGGTGGTCCAGATCGTACGCGGCGGCCGCTTCGTTCCGTACCAGTGAGCTAGCGTATACCCCGCTTCCAGCGCGCCCTGAACGTGCGCGAGGCCAGCGTGGGGAACGTGCGGTAGCGCGTCCACCCGGAGAGCGGAGGCGGCAGCCGCCGGATGCGGCCGTTCCGGGCGAGCGGCGACTGCGCCAGCCGCCCCACTCCGCCGGCCAGCCGCATGGCGGACGGGCGCGACACCGTAGCGCGGTACCCGCGCATCATCACCCTCTCTATCACTGGCGCCGCCGGCTTGCTCACGTGCGTCCCACCCTCGGCAATCTCGTGGCGCAGGTGGAGGAGCATCCTTGGGATGTTGATTCTCACCGGGCACACTTCCCTACACGCCCCGCAAAGGCTGGACGCGAAGGGCAGGTGCTTTGCCTCCGCAACGTCTGTGAGCACCGGGGAGACGATTGCGCCGATGGGTCCCGAGTACACCCAGCCGTAGGCGTGGCCGCCCACCTTGCGGTATACGGGGCAGGCGTTCAGGCATGCGCCGCACCGAAGGCAATAGAGCGCCTCACGCATTTGAGGGTCCGCAAGCAGCTTCGAGCGTCCGTTGTCCACGATCACCAGGTGGAACTCCTCCGGGCCGTCCTCGTCATCAGCCCTTCGCGGCCCGGTCACGGTGGTAACGTAGCTGGACAGGCGCTGGCCGGTGGCGGAGCGAATGAGCAGGCGAAGCATGACGCCAAGGTCCTCCATCGAGGGGACGATCTTCTCCATGCCCATGATAGCCACGTGCACCGGCGGCATTGATGTGGACATTCGACCGTTGCCCTCGTTGGTGACAAGGACGAGAGTGCCGGTCTCCGCCACAACGAAGTTCGCGCCCGTGATTCCCATGTCCGCGGCGATGAACTTCTCCCTGAGCTGCCTGCGCGCCACGCCCGCGATTTCTTCTATGCTGTCGTGGCGGGGAGCGCCGGTCTTTTCGTGGAGGATGTCGGAGACTTCCTGGCGCGACATGTGTATGGCCGGTGCGATGATATGGTAGGGCGTCTGCCCGGCGAGCTGGATGAGGTACTCCCCGAGGTCAGTCTCAACGGCCTCGATGCCGCTCGCTTCGAGATGGTGGTTGAGTCCCATCTCCTCGGAGATCATGGACTTGCCCTTGATCACGGTCCTGACGCCCCTCGCCCGCGCCAATCCAAGCACATAGTCGCTGGCCGACGCGGCGTCCTTCGCGAAGAAGACCTTGCCGCTTGCATTCTCCACGTTGCGCGCCGCCATCTCCAGGTAGTGGTCCAGGTTCTCCACCACGTGGGCCTTGATAGCCCGGCCGCGGTCCCGCAGATCCTCCCACCCTTGCGTGGCGGCCGCGGCGTTTATCCGCGCCTGGTGGAAGCCCCCGTACAGGCCCTGCAGGCTCTTCTGTCGCTGCGGGTCGGCGATTGTGGCGGAGGCGAGCGAAATGAACTCTCTGGTGCGCGGTTCCATGGGCTATTCTGAGGGGACCTCTGGATGTGATGCTGTGAAGTCCCTGCTAAGGGCTGCCAAGAAGTCGGTTGGACTGACAACTGCAACGCCGCGAAAGACTCCAATCGGGAGTAGATGACGGCGATCGCCCGTGACGAGGTAATGTGCTTTCGCAGCGACCGCGCAATCAATCACGCGATTGTCGTCGTGGCCGCCTTTCACCACCCGTACTCTGCCCCGAGGCTCAACCAGTATCCCAATAGACTTGAACATATCTACAACTTCGTCTGCTCGCGCGACTTCCCAGCCAAATCGTAGAGTCAGCACTCGATGCAGCTCGTCAAGAATGAACTTCGATACGAAAAGATCGAAATCGCCTCTTGCCGTCGCCGCGAGGATGCGTCCTGGAGGGCCTCCGAAGTTGAGGGCCGAAACGAACACATTTGTGTCGAGCACCGCGCGGACCCGCTCAGCTCCGGTACTCATGAATAATGTCGTCCACCTGGTCCTCTGTTATCCCTGTCTCGGCCGTCTTCTGCGAGCCGTAACGCATGAGTCCGTGAAGCCGGTGGGTAAGCACGTACCTTCGAAGGGCCTCTCGAATGAGGTCAGCTTCGGAGCGACCTTCCAGCCGGGTAAGCTCCTCGATCTGTCGTTCGAGCTCAGGAGATATCGACACCGTTACGGTCCTGGAATCGGCACTGCCCATATCGCCCTCCTCTTTAGGCCCTGCAGCTCTCCACGCCGTCATTTTACCAGAATACCTGCCGTCGCCTCGTCGAGAAGCTGGGCCAGGTGGAGCGGGCGCACGGGCGTGCCGCGCTTCTCCATGCCGCCGGCGATCTGCATGAGGCAGGTGGAGTCGCATGCGACCACCGAGGCTGCGCCGGTCCGAGCGATATTATCGATCTTGTCCTTCAGCATTGCGCCGGAAATTTCAGAGTACTTTACCGAGAACGTGCCGCCGAACCCGCAGCACACATCCGACTGCTCCATTTCGACGAGGTCGCCCGGCCTGGCCGCCTCTATCAGGCCGCGAGCCTGCGTCTTTGCGCCGAGCTCACGGCGCAGGTGACAGGCCTCGTGATAGGTGACCTTGCCGGCTTCTTCTCTCCGCCCGGTCAACGGGAGCGTCTTCACGCCCAGCACATCTACGAGGAACTGGGAAAGCTCGAAAACGCGGGGCGCTACGGCGTGCACCTCGGCCAGGACGGCAGGGTCGTCGTGGAAAAGCTCCTCGTAAAAGACCTTTACCATGCTCGCGCACGAGCCGGACGGGATGACGACGTACTCGTTGTCTCTATACATGTCCAGGAAGCGCCGCGCGGACGGGCGAGCGTCCGACCAGTAGCCGGAATTGAATGCGGGCTGCCCACAGCAGGTCTGGCGCGCGTCGTACTCCACCTGGACGCCGAGCCTGGTGAGGACGCGCACAGTGCTCTCCCCAATCTCGGGGTATAACTGGTCAACGACGCATGTGACGAACAGTGAGGCGGCGGTGGGCCGTGGCTGGCTCAATGGCGGGCTCCGCGTGCGGTGTTAGGAAATTCTACCAAAAGAAAAGGCCCCGGCGCTCGCCGGGGCCCATTTCGAGGCGTTCCAAGAGAAATCAGGAGACCATGCCCCTGACCATGAAGCCGGCGATCCAGGCGATCATGAAGGCCGGGCCAGCCAGGAACAGCCACCCTTCGGTTGAGGGCCTGGCGGGGCCGTGCGCCCTCAGGTAGAAGAGGTAGGCGAAGAACCCAATCGCCAGCAGCCACACCGAAATCGTTGTGACGCCGAGCGCGATGCCGATAATGAAGCCGACGACGGCCCATGCGTAAGGGGAATCGATTATCTTTGTGAGGGTCATGGCTTACCTTCCGATGCTTGCTAGCTTCGAAGAATACACGAACCGCGCGTATGTTTGCAATTGTTTGGTAATAGTGGAGTTTTGGCAGAACATATACCAAACCACGAAATCGCGGCGGTCTTTGATGACATGGCCGGCCTGCGGGAGGTCCAGGGGGCAAACAAGTGCCGCGTGCGCGCATACCGCAACGCCGCGAGGAGCATCGACAACCTGGGGCGCAGCGTGGCGGAGATGGCGGAGCGGGGTGAAGACCTGTCCGCTATCCCCGGCATTGGCAAGGAGCTGGCCCGAAAGGCGGTGGAGATCTCAGCGACCGGCAGCCTGGCTGACCTGACGCGCCTGAGGCGCCAAGTGCCGCGCGCGGTGACGGAGCTTATGGACCTCCCCGGGCTGGGCCCTAATAAGGCGCGTCAATTGCACGAGGCGCTTGGTGTTGCCACGCGCTCGGAGCTTGCCGAGGCCGCACAGGCCGGCAGGATCAGGAGGGTGCCCGGGTTCGGGCCGAAGACGGAGGAGCGTATCCTGGCCGAGCTGGCCGCCCGCAGGAGCGACAAGGGCAGCAACCGCTCGCGGTTCCGGCACGCGGACGTGGAGCAGGTGGTAGAAGGCCTCCTGGCGCATGTGCGACGCGATCGCGGAGTGGTGCGCGCAGAGGCAGCCGGAAGCTTCAGGCGCGGCAAGGAGACCGTCGGCGACATCGATATGGTGGCGGCGTGCAGGCCCGGGTACAGCGTCATAGACCACTTCGTGAGCTTCGGCGGGATCAGCCGCGTGGTATCGAAAGGCCCCACGAGGGCCACGGTGGTCATGCGGTCCGGACTGCAGGTGGACCTTCGCTCCGTGGACAAAGACTCCTGGGGCGCCGCCCTGCACTACTTCACCGGGTCCCGCGCGCATACTCTCAAGATACGGCTCATGGCCCAGCGCGCCGGGCTCAAGGTCAACGAGTACGGCGTGTATGACGGCGACCGCAAGATCGCGGGCGAGACCGAGGAGGATGTGAACGCCGCCCTCGGCCTGCCGTATATCGAGCCGGAGCTCCGCGAGGACCGGGGCGAGGTGGAGGCTGGACTGGACGGCCGTCTGCCGGAGCTGGTGACGGAGGGAGACATTCGCGGGAACCTGCACACGCACACGGTCGCCACCGACGGCCGGATGACGCTGCGCCAGGTGGCCGATGGGGCAATGGCCCGCGGCTACGAGTACATCGCCGTGACTGACCACACGCAGAGCCTGCGCATAACGAACGGGCAGGACCCGGCGCGGGTGCTGGCCCAGTTTGCGGAAATAGACAGGCTGAACGATGAGCTCGAAGGGCGATTGCGGGTACTGAAGAGCGCGGAGGTGGACATACTGCTGGACGGCTCGCTGGACCTGCCGGACGGAGTACTGCGAGAGATGGACGTGGTGGTCTGCTCGGTGCATTCGCACTTCAAGTTGCCGCGCAAGCATCAGACTGAACGTATTATCAGGGCCATCTCGAAGCCGTGCCCTATCATCCTGGGCCATGGAACGGGGCGCAAGATCAACGTCAGGGAGCCATACGACGTGGACATTGAGGCGGTGATAGATGCGGCGGCGCGACTGGGACGTGTCCTGGAGGTGAACGGGCAGCCCGAGCGGTTGGACATTAACGATGTCTACGCGAAGATGGCGAAAGAGGCGGGCGTCAAACTCTCCGTTTCCACCGACGCACACCGTCTGAGTGAGTTCGACTTCATGCGCCACGGCGTGATGCAGGCGCGGCGGGGCTGGCTGGAGGCGCGCGACGTGATCAATACGCTGCCGCTGGAGGAGATGCTCGCTTCGTTCGGGTGAAAGTCGCGTGGGAAAAACGAAGGGCCGCCCCTCGAGAAGGGCGGCCCGATCCGTCGCAACACGCTGTTACGGCCCTGGTGTCGGCGGCGGGGTGACGATTGGCCCGCTGCCCTGGTCATCGTTAAGGATGTCCCGCAACTCCTGCTTCATCGCTCGGATACGGTCTACTTTTTCGGAGATCTTGCGAAAAAGCTCTCCGCGGGCCTTGATTCCCTCACCGATAAGGAAGGCCGCGCCTTCCGACCTGCTGTTGACCACGCCTGCATCCACCAGCTCCTCGAGCCTCAGAATAGCCTCGCGGTTCAAGCGGACCATAACGACGGTGTCCCTTGCGGACAGAGTGTCCTGGACAGCGTCGCGGAGGTTCTCGCCCGCCTCCTTGATCGTATCGCCCACTTTGTCGATATTCGCCTTTTCGTACGCGTTCTTGATAGCCGAGCGGCTCTCGTCGACGATTATCTCGAACCCTTCAACGATGCGCTTCTTCTTGCGTTCGCCTGTCATTTTCTGCCTCCATCGTGGCACTTACATGTAATTATATTACGAACGCTCCTCAAACACTACATTTCGGCAAGGCACCTTTGTGTTAGTCCCGAGTTCGGAGCGAGGCGCGGAATGGTTCCAGCACATGGTACAATCCGAAGCGTAGCATTGACGAACCCTGATTCAGCAGAGAATCCCCGTAGAAACTCCAGCCGGCTCCGTACCAGACGAATCCGCCCCAGGGAAAATTGATGCCTCCTCCGGGAAGCGTGGGCGCGGAAGGTCGGCGTACTCCAGTCGCGACCTCACCCAGGGCAGCGTGCCCAAAAACCTCCTCTTCCTCGCTTGGCCCCAGGTCACGGAGGGCTTGCTGACGGTCGTCGCGCAGGTGGCGGACATGTTTTGGGCCGGCCGCCTCGGCTACCAGGCAGTCGCCGGGTTGGGCGTTGGCCAGATCTACATTCTTATGACGCTCACTGCGCGGGCAGGCATGGACGCTGCCATGCGGGCCATGATTGCCCGGGCGATCGGCGCGCGCCAGATCTCCCACGCGAACCACGTGCTTTTGCAGGCGCTGGCGCTGACGGCCCTCTTCTCCCTCTTCATCGCAGTGACGGGCATCGCGCTTTCGGAGCAGATGCTGCGAGTTCTGGGCCTGGGGGACGAAGTGGTGCGGCAGGCGAACGCGTACATGCAGATCATGTTCATCGCCATCGGGGGGTTCTTCTTCCAGTCCATGAGCGCCGGGGCGCTCCAGGCGGCGGGGGACAGCCTCACTCCCCTGAAGGCGGAAACGGTCGCGCGAATTATTCACTTCGTCTTGAGCCCGTTGCTGGTGCTCGGCCTATTCGGGATGCCGGAACTTGGGCTGGCGGGCATCTCACTCGCGATGCTCGCCGGTAGGAGCGTGGGCATTTCCATGAACTTCTTTGCGCTGTTCAGAGGGCATACTCGACTGCGCCTTGATATCAGGGAATTCAGGCCGGACGTGCCGCTGATGGGGCGCATGCTGAAGATAGGTCTGCCTGCCTCGGTCACGGGCGCGCAGCGGGGCATTTCGCAGCTCGTGCTGGTGGCGATGGTGGCGCCGTTCGGCGACGGCGCGGTGGCGGCGTTCGCGGTGGCGCGGCGCGTGGAGACGATGGCAAACCAGACGAGCGTCGGCATCGGCAAGGCCGCAGGGGCGCTTGCGGCGCAAAACCTGGGAGCAGGAAACGCAGACCGGGCGATGCCGACGGTCAAGTGTGCCATCGCCTACATGGCGATCGTGGGCGGCATTCTATGCACTTTCTTCTTCCTGTTCCCCGGCAAGGTGGCCGCGTTCTTCCACTCGGACGCGCAGTTCATAGACGCCGCAACGACGTGGATACTCATCGTCGCTCTCGGCTTCCTGCCGCTGAGCGTGGGGTACGTGCTTGACCACGTCTTCAACACCGTGGGCAAGCCGACAATTCCAATGCTCGTCACGGTGGCTACGCTCTGGGGCATTGAGATACCGCTGTCCTATGTGCTCTCACACCACACGCCGCTGGCGCAATACGGGCTGCCGTGGGCGCTGGTTATTGGCTCCACGATACGACTTGTGATACTGGCCGCCTATTTGCGAAACGGCAAGTGGCGCAGGGTCGGTGCGACCGTTTGACGCCAAATTTGCGTTAGCCCTATACCTGTATGCGATACTAGGGCATAAAGCCCCGAATGCACCGCATTCGGCAAGGATGATTGTGCATGACCATTCTGAACAACGACCCTCAGGCCCAGACATCCGCTCCCGCGCCCGCTCCTCAACCCCCTGCGCGGAAGGCTGCCAAGCTGGCCTGGTACAAAGACGCCTACCTATTGGCGTCAGTACTCGGAGTGTTTCTTCTCGACCGCCTGACCAAAGTAATCGTGGTGCAGGCGCTTGACCTGTATGAGTCGTGGCCGCGCGACGGCTTCTTCCGGTTCACATATGGGCAAAACACGGGTACGGCGTTTGGGCTGTTCCCTAACCAGACCGTTGCCCTTATCTTCGCCTCGTTCATCGCCATTGGCTTCCTGATCTACTTCTACAGGACGCACGCCATGCCCAGCCGCCTCCTGCGGCTGGCGATCGGCCTCCAGCTGGGCGGGGCGTTCGGCAACCTGTTCGACAGGATGATGCACCGCGCGGTGGTGGACTTCATCGACGTGGGTCCGTGGCCCATCTTCAACCTGGCGGACTCCTCCATCGTAGTGGGCATCGGCCTGCTCGTCGTCGCGATGTTCATAACGACGGAGCCGGCTGAAAAGAAGCCTGCGCCGGCCGTGATCGAGCGGCTCGACTCCCCCGCGCCCGCGGTGGAAGAGTCCCGGTAACCCGCCGTGCCACACACGTACGAGGCTGTGGCTGAGTCGGGCGGCGAGAGGCTGGACAGGTTCCTTGCCGGCCGTTTCCCCGACCTTTCCCGCTCGCGCATCCAGACGCTGATCGAAGACGGCCACGTCACCGTGGACGACCGTTCAACGAAGGCGTCTGAGAGGCCCCGGGCGGGCCAGCGCATCGTGGTGACCGTGCCGGACCCCGGTCCGAGCGCGATCGAGCCGCGGGACATTCCCCTCAACATCGTTTACGAAGACCGGCACATCATGGTGGTGGACAAGCCCGCCGGGCTGACAGTGCACCCCGCCGCCGGCCACTACAACGACACCCTTGCCAATGCCGTGCTGGCCCACGACCCGGATATCGAGGGCGTGGGTGGAGAGGTGCGGCCGGGCATCGTGCACCGGCTGGACAAGGACACATCCGGCCTGCTCGTGATTGCGAAGACCGATGAGGCCCACCGCAGGCTGACCGCCCAGTTCATGGAGCGCGAGGTGACGAAGGTCTACCTGGCGCTCGTGCACGGGAGCCTCAAGCAGGACGAGGCGACTATCGACGCTCCGATCGGCCGCCATCCGGGCGACCGAAAGCGCATGGCCGTGGTGTCCACGGGGCGCCATGCCGCGACGAAGATACGCGTTGTCGCGCGGTACCGGGGCCACACGCTGATCGAGGCACAGCCGGTCACCGGGCGGACGCACCAGATACGCGTTCACCTGGCCTCCATAGGCCACCCGGTTGCAGGCGATGCCACGTACGGCAAGGGGCACGCCGTTCTGAAGCGCCAGTTCCTGCACGCACACCGCCTTGGGTTCTGCCACCCGGAGACCGGCGAGTACATGGAGTTCACGTCGGACCTGCCGCCGGACCTGCGGTGGGTCCTGGACGACCTGGTAGCGCCGGTATGAACGTGGTTCGCAGGCCCTCATTTCGTAGGGGCGCACAGACGTGCGCCCTGCCCTGGTTGTACTAACCGAAATCGTAGGCAGGAAACGGGCGCACTGACGTGCGCCCGTACGAAATCGGGGCCACGGGTCCGCACGCGGATTCGCAGATGTGGGCAACAGAGCGATAGACTATTGGCGCCGGAGTGTATCCAGGAGCGCGAATGGCCACCGCGAATATCAAAATAGGCTCTGCTTCGTGGGCGGACAAGTCGCTGCTCACGTCCGGCATGTACTACCCTTCGTGGTGCAAAACGGCCGAGGACAGGCTGCGCTTCTACTCCTCCGAGTTCCCAATGGTCGAGGTGGACAGCTCCTACTACGCCCTGCCCTCCAGCCGCAACTCCAGCCTTTGGGTTGAGAGGACGCCGGATGACTTTGTATTCAACATCAAAGCCTTCCGCCTCTTCACCACGCACCCAACGCCGCCGGTCGCTCTGCCGAAGGACCTCCGCGAGACTATGCCGCCGGAGCTGGCTGCCAAGCGTAACGTGTACTACGCGGACGTACCCGCGGCGATGCGCGACCGAATGTGGGAGATGTACAGGGATGGGATCATGCCCCTCCAGTCGGCAGGCAAGCTGCGGGTTGTTGTGCTCCAGTTCCCCGCGTGGTTCATGCCGCGGAAGAGCAGCTTCGAACACATCGACGAGTGCCGGGAGCGGCTGTCCGGCTTCAAGACGGCGGTTGAGTTCCGCAACAAGTACTGGCTTAGCGACGAGAACCGGGAGTCCACGCTCTCATATCTGAGGCGAAACGGGATGTCATACATCTGCGTTGACGAGCCGCAGGGGATGAAGTCGTCCGTGCCGCCGATCGCAGACGTGACGGCGGACATTGGGATAGTCCGTTTCCACGGGCGCAACACGGAGATGTGGGAAGCCAAGGGGCTGACGGCGTCGCCTGAGCGCTTCGACTACTACTATTCGCGGCCGGAGCTTGAGGAGTGGGCGCCGAAGATTGAGTCGATGCGAAAAGACGCGGCCGAGGTGCACCTGGTCATGAACACCAATGCCCAGGACCAGGCAATAAAGAACGGGCGGTTGCTGGCGGAGATCATCGGCGAAGGGCTCAAGCCCGCCCCGACGCTTTTCTAGCGCTGGGCAGAGCTCACGGTGGCGGATACCGCCTCTTCTGCCCCGCCGCGCAGCGCGCGGGTGCGGCGCACGCGGGCCAGGCCGGAGGACGCGCCTACAGTGACCAGGAGCACGACAACGGAAGTGAGCACCACCGCCCCGCCAGCCGCCAGGTCCGCGTAGAAGGCAATTATCAGCCCGGAAACCGAGCTGACAACCCCGATCAGCATCGCCAGGGCGATGGCTGACCGTAGCCCTTTCGCCAGCCGGATGCCGGCGATAACGGGTATCACCAGCATCGCCCCTACAAGCAGCACACCCACGACCCTCATGGAGAGGGTTATGGTCGCGCCCGTAAGTATCGCCAGCCCCAGGTTCACCGCGTTAACCGGCACGCCCGTGGTGATCGCAAGGTCGTTGTCGAAGGAAGTTTGCGCCAGCTCCGAATAGAAGATCACAACGAAGCCGATGATCAGGGCGCCGAGTGCCCCAACGAGCCAGAGGTCCGCCCAGTCAATCGTCAAAACGCTGCCGAAAAGGTAACTGAAAAGGTCCACGTTGAAGCCGCCGGCGAGGCTTATGATGACCACCGAGAGCGCTAGGGCGGTATAGAGCATAATGGCGAGGGCCGCGTCTCCCGGCATCATGCGCCGCGCCCGGAGCTGCTCTATTGTTACAGCCGCCACAGAGGTCGCTCCTAGCGCCGCAATGGGCGGAAAGGTCTTCAGAAGCAGCCCTACCGCGACGCCGGCCAGGGCAACATGGGAAAGGCTGTCCGCGATCATCGAGAGCCTGCGCAGGACAAGGAAGATGCCGATGGCGGGCGCCATCGCCCCGACGATTGCGCCGGCAATGAGCGCGCGGACCATGAAGTCGTACTGAAGTATCTCCATCTGGCTACCTGTGCTCGTGCAGCGCGTCGTGCACAAGGACGTCCGGCGAGAAGCCGTAGAGCTTCCCAAGCTCTTTCTGCGTCAGTGCGTGCGTGTCCCCGTGGAAGACGATGGTGCGGTTAATGCAGGCTACGGTGGTGGCCTCGCGCATCACTGCCCCGATGTCGTGTGAGACCATGACGATGCTCATTCCCTTGTCCCGGTTGAGCCGCCGAAGGAGGGCGTAGAAGCGCTCCTGCCCGGCGGCGTCTATGCCGGCCACGGGCTCGTCGAGCACAAGGATCTCAGGGTCCCGGACGAGGGCACGGGCAAAGAGCACGCGCTGCTGCTGGCCGACCGACAGGGACGATATGCGGTGGCTGCGGATCGCGGTCAGCCCGGCCGTCTCAAGGGCCTCAGTGACGGTTGGGCCACCAGGCCTCCTGAAGATTCCCATGGGATCAAAGCCCCTGTAGAGCCCCTGCGAGACGATCTCTTCAACCGCGGACGGGAACTGGGAGCGGAGGCTGTCTACCTTCTGCGGAACGTACCCTACCCTGCCCACGGCCCGGAGCTTGCTGGGCGGCGAGCCGAACAGCTCCACGCTCCCGCACTGGGGGGCGACAAGACCAAGGGCCAGCTTCAGCAGCGTGGACTTCCCGCTGCCGTTTGGGCCGAGCACGGCCATGAACTCCCCGCGCTGCACCGTGAATGAGACGTCTTCCACCACCGGCACGGCCCCGTAGCCGTACCAGACGCCATTCAGCTTCAGGCATGGTCCCGAAAATCCGTTGCTCAGGTTGAACACCCCAGGGCCTGTTTCAGGGAAGTCAGATTCTTGTCCATAAGCGTGAAATATGTCTCTCCGCTCCGGGATTCATCAAGTGTAACACTTTCGATGGGGTGCAGCGGGAGCAGGGTGGCATTGACTTCCTTTGCGACGGTCTGCGCCAGCCGCTGGCTGAGTATCGGCTCTACAAGTACGTATTGTATGCCGGCCTTCTTTATGCGGCTGGAGAGGTCCGCCAGGTCTCTGGGGGACGGCTCCGCCTCCGGCGAAAGGCCGGAAACGGCCATCTGCTCAAAGCCATAACGGCGGGCCATGTACCCGAATGCCTCATGGGAAGTGGCCACCTGCTTCTTGGAACACGTGGCAAGGCCTGTCTGGAACCGGGAGTCCAGCGCGTTCAGGTCAGCGATTAGCAAATCGGCGTTGTCGGTATATGCCGCCGCACTTGCGGGGTTTCGCGCGATCAACGCGTCCCTGATGACCTTGACCAGCTCAATAGCCTTCAATGGGTCAAGCCAAACGTGTGGGTCGAGCGAACCGTGGCCGTGCCCGTCCGCATCCAGTTCCGGGCCACTGACCTGCTCGCTGTTCTCGATCACCGGACCCAGCGGGGCGTTCCACCCGAATATTGCGATTGCGGACGGGTTGCCGGCAACTTTGAAAGTCCTCTCGATCTCCATTTCCTCCAGGTGCACTTCAATTATTTCGCCGGTATCCGGAATGGTAATGTACGCGACTCCATGGCCGGCGACCATGCTGGGAAGCGCTCCGGATCCGAAGCGCTCAAACGGGCCAGTGACGTCCAACTCACCTACGAGCGTCCATGTTGCGAGATCAAGAACACGCAGCACGCCGTCCTTGGTCAGAACGACGACTTGATCGCCCTCAGAATGTTCGAAGTCGAAGCTCTGGTAGTTGGCAGGGAGAGTGTAGATATCTCTCTGGTTGATGGAGTCTGCGGCTGGATCGATTCGCACCAAGGCGTTGTAATTGTGGAAAACCCCATACTGGCCTACAGCAAAAGACTGATCGTGATGGGCCTTAATTACGCTTGTTCTGAAGTTGTCAGGGTACGAAATCTTCTTGGATGAAAAGAATCCAGTAGCCGGGTTCTGAGTCAAGACCAGCACTCCGCCGTCTCCGGTGCCATCGATGTTCTTCTGGAAACAGCCGAACAGGAAGCTATCGCCAACAACGGCCTCTCCATGCATACCGAGGCACCGTTTCTGCGGGTCGGCTTTGTCATTGAATGTCTGGATCGTGTTCCCCTGTTGGTCAACTATCTTGAAGCCGCTGGCCAGCGTTCCGAACTCGCGAGTCGGATCTGGGTCCGAGATCAACAGGAGACTGCGGGCCGCAGGTACTGAGACGCCGTGATTTGCCTCCGTGGTCAGGACGAAAGGAGAAACGCCGGAGTCGAAAACGGCGCGTTCAGGGAGAATAAGGTTCTTGCTGCTCACGCCCTCGTCGAAGTTGCCGTCGAAGTGGACGGTTACGTAGCCGTTGTGTGATACAAAGTGAACCGGGTTTTTGCTGCCATATGCTGCATCACTCAGAGAGAACGGCAGAATGGAAGGCTCGCCCTTATAAGCGTCTATGTGGTCTCCATGGTCGTCCGCCCACATGCCAGAGTCAATGAAATTTACCTTTCCGGCGGCGGTTTGGACGGCGGCGGCGATTCTTCCGCTTTCGGTGACGTAAAGGCTAGACTTGCCTTCCACCTGGAATGTGGCAACAATCTCGCCGGACTCCAGATCAACTACTTGGAGCAGGCCTGTTGCGCCGTCGGCGACAATAATCCTGGGCTGCGGCTCGTCACCGTGTCCATGCTCATCATCGAACTGTTCCGCAATGTCGTGTGCAGCCTCTACAAGGGTAACGGAGGCCGGCAGGTTGGCAACGGCGCGGTCTATCCACGGCTCAAAGCCCGCGCCGTTGTATACCATGATGTCCGAGTTGGCGAGCGTCCTGATATCGCCCGGAGTCGGTTCGAAGTCGTGCGCATCTACGCCGGGCTTGACGATGTTCGTCACGTTAGCAGTGTCCCCGGCTATGCGCCTGGTGAAGTATTCCAGCGGGAATAATGTTGTGGCTATGTCCAGCTTCTCTGCCTGGGCAGTGGGCGACGTGCCGGACGGCGTCGGCGTCTGGGCGCCGGAAGCGGGCGCATCATCCTTGCCGCATGCGACTGCAAGCACGGCTACGCCCAGGATCACAGCCACGAAGCGCGCAAAGCGGCGCTTGAAAATCGTCGGTTTTGTGATACTCAGTCTCATATTCACGTGACAAATCTCCCTTTAGAGAATTATTGAGTTATCGGCAAGTTGCGACGTGTTGAATCGGTTGGGCCGCCCGAGCTGATGCGGATACGGCGAGGTGGTCTTTGCACAGGAACCGAGAGACCGTGGAGGCAACCTTCGACAGCCCTTCGTCGATATTCCGCCGCATGTCCAATTCCGGCCCAGGGTCAACCACGACGGCGAGCCAACGGTCTCCGCGTCCGCCCAGCGCGATTCGGTAGTGCGCGTCTGTGGAAGTTTGGGACATTATCTGGTCCAAGACGGTTGCCCATGCCCTCGGCTTAACCTGCTTATATTGGACGTACGCTGCAAAGACGCCGTCCTCAACCCATTCCGCGCTCTCGGTGTGGCCGCCGCAAGAGCATAGAGTCTCAACCATCCCGGTGTGATTCATCGCCCAGACAAGGTCCCTGACCGGCGCGTCGAGCAGGCGATAATCAATGAACCACGGGTGCATTATCTGAACGTCCGGGTCCGTTCGCAGCAAAACCGCTTCCTTGAACCACCACATATCTACTTCTTGCCCGCCTGTCCGCCTTCCAGGAGATAGAACTCCTGCTTGCTGATGAATTTGAAGACCTTCTCGCCGTTTGCGTTTGCGGTGGCGGCGTAAGTGGTGCGTCCGCTCTTCTGCTTAATGGCCCTGGCGATTACCAAGCTGTCCGGTATCTGAACCGATTTACGGGTCTTCAGGCTATAGAACTCCATAGAATCTTCTCCTCGTTGAAATACCTGATACTGCGTCTCACTAAAAGTCAATAAGCCAAGCTAACCGCAGTGGTCACGGTCACTAGTTCCCTTTTTTTCTTAAGGCACTGCTTGCAGGTGATGTAGAACTCGATACGGTGGCCGACGATCTCGCCCGAGATATCCTCGCCGATGGCACGGAGAAGGCGTTCGATTGTCACGTCGCGGAACTCGCCGACGGTGCCGCACTTCAGGCAGATGGTGTGGTGGTGGTGCTCGTACCGAGCGAGGGTATACTTCGGCGCGCCGTCCGGGAGGGCCAGCTTGCAGACTACGCCGGCCTCCAGGAGGAGCTTGATGGTGCGGTACACGGTGGCCCTGCCTACTCCGGGGATCTCGTGGTTGATCTCTTCCGCGGTGAAGCCCTCGTGCTTGCGCTCAAGGAGGTTAATCACGCCGCGCCGAGGCATGGTGGCCCGATAGCCCTTGTCTTCAAGGACCGCAATGAGGTCGGGCTTGGTTGCATGCGTCGCAGACATGATACTCAGTCTCAATTCATGCTATTAGTAAGTCCGGCTTGCCGCCGGACTTCCTGGAACAAAATACCACTCAGTTATTGTGCTGTCAAGTTCAGCTTACGAAGAGCCTGCCGTACTCCCAGGGATGGACGCCCTGACTGCCGCAGAGAGGACACACCGAATTAGCCGTAACGATGCGCGACACAAAGAGGACAGGGAGCGCAGCGGCAGAGCCTTTGACCACGGCCTCTAATTTGACAGCGGTAAGAAGCTTTTTCAATGGTCGCCTCCGTATTTGGAACGCCATCTACCGTTTGAGCACAATAATTGGACACTAACATTGTGCGGACGCAGTGTCAAGAACCCGGGCTTTTCTTGTCTTTGCTCAGTGATATTGTCAGTAGGTAACTGCTCAGTGAATATGTCAGTCCATGAGAGGACTACATTTGACCGAGCGAGAAGCGAAGAGAGCA